>JAPLFQ010000010.1 GCA_026390595.1 Ignavibacteriales bacterium | reverse complement strand
TCCTGCGTCAGAGAAAAATCACCCTGGAAGGTACTACCAACTTCAAATCGATTACAACGGAAAATTCGTCTAACGAATAAATGTCAAAGAACTTACACGCTTACTTCCTGCCCTTAATTGGACAGTAGTGATTGTCGATTGCCGAATGTCGATTGAAAAGCCGGTCCGGGAACGGGTCGGCTCTTTTTATTTATTGGCGCCGGGCAAATTGCCAATCGACAATTAGAAAGCCGATCCTGATAGGGTCGGCTTTTGTGTTTTAGAAGATGATCTTGCTTGTTTGCCGATATCCCCGCACCTATTCGTCGAGTCGTCGCGTGTTGGTTTCAGCCATCGGCCACATGATGGCCAAGCCGATCAGGCTATACGTCATGATGTAGTACGCAGGAGCCATCGGGTGGCCCAGTGTTTCGATGAGCCACGACGACACGAGCGGCGCTGTACCGCCTGCGAGTGCAAGCGTGAGGCTGTATGCGAGGCTCATGGATGTCACGCGGGACCGGAGGGGAAAGATCTCCACGACCATCGCGCCCTGCAGCCCGAGCGCCATCCCAATCGGTATGGCAACAAGAACCTGCCCGAAGACAAATCCCAACGGTTCACCATACAGCATGAGATGCAGTGCGGGGTAGATTAACGCCATCACTGCGACAGTGAGCGTCATCATCAGTTTACGGCGCCCGACCTTGTCCGACAGCCATCCTCCCAACGGCTTCGAGATTAGTACCACGAACAACGTGATCGTGTTTGCCAGCAAAAATAGCTCGCCGCTTTCGATGGCCATGCTCTTTCGCCGTTCGACGGCGTAGGTAAACGTCAGGTAGTATGCCGCATTCGTCATCGCCACGATGCCGAACGTCTGAAGGATCGGCAGCCGGTCGGCGATGAGTGAGGGGAGAAGCTTGGGGCGGATCGAACGCGCTTTCTCTCCCTCGGCCGTTTCAATGATACCCCGCCGGAGCAGGTAGCCAGCGACCAGGAACACCACACTTCCGATGAATGGTATGCGCCAACCCCATGACGTGACCTGGTCGGGAGGCAGAGCCGAGTTGACCAGCCATGCTGTTCCCGACCCAAGGATGAATCCAATCGTTGTGCCGGCAGCAGTCGAGCTGCTCACGAGTCCGCGCATCAAAGGCGATGAACCTTCGGTAGTATAGACCATCGAGCCGGTGAATTCACCTCCAAGCGAGAACCCTTGTATCAGCCGCATCGTGAGCAGGAGAAGCGGTGCGGCCACGCCGATCTGTGCGTACGTTGGAAGCAATCCAAGCACGAGTGTAGCGATGCCCATCATTGAGATCGAGAGCGTGAGCAGGGCTCGCCTGCCGACGCGATCACCAACCCATCCCAGGACGAGACTGCCTGCGGGGCGTGCCAGGAAACCGAGTGCGAACGTACCGAAGGTCAGGAACTGCTGAGTGGAATGGTCCGATTGCGTAAAGAACTGCTTGCCGATGTCGCTGGCGAAGTAGCCGTAGACTGCAAAATCGAACCACTCGAGCACGTTGCCGATGAGTCCGGCGAGCGCAGTGCGCAAAGCCGACTGGGTGGGCATTGGTGTGTCTGCCATTTGTTCCTCGCATGAAGTACGTTATCCAGCCGATGGACACCACCCCGGGTGGTTGTCTCCTCGTGACGATGCGCGAAGGTACCATCGAGTTGATGGAAAAGAATCTGGATTGCAGATAAGTAGAATGTTGCAAAAGAAATGCGCTATAAGGTCAAACGGAAGATAGATGAATTCAGAAAGAAGGGCAAGCAGGAGACCGGAAGGATGTGAGTGTTGACAGGGAGGAAATTTTGAAAAAGCGATACGGTTACACATTCGTTGAACATACCAATGAACCCATCCCTATTAGGGGGATGAGAGTGAGGCAATCGCTCAGTGCGATGCCGTTGTTGGTTGCACCTTCAAGAGTTCTTTCGACTTCGAAAAGACCCACGCCACAATTGCGAGAGTTGTCACGGCCCCAAAGACGGCAGAAGGCACCGTTCCCATCAATCGAGCTGCGAAGCCGGATTCGAAAGCGCCAAGTTCGTTGGAGGAGGAAATGAAGATCCCACTGACAGCCATAACCCTTCCGCGCATGTTGTCAGGTGTCATCAACTGAAGAATGGTCTGCCGGATTACGACGCTGATGCTGTCGAACGCCCCGCTCATAAACAACGCCAGGACCGATAACATCATCCAAGGCGAAACGGCGAAAACAAGAATCCAGACTCCGAATCCGGATGTTGCGATCAGCAGATTGCGCCACGGGTGCTTGATGACGGAGAACCGCGCCAACGCGATCACGGTGACGATTGCGCCTGCGGATGAGGCGGCCCGGAGTATGCCCAGTCCGCCTGCCCCAACATGAAGAATGTCCTCGGCATAGATGGGCAGGATCGCTACCACACCGCCAAACAGTACCGAGAGCATATCGAGTGAAATCGAATAGAAAATGATCTTGGTTCTGTGGGCGAACCGAACACCTTCCATGACGCTGCTGATAATGCTGGACTCGTTCGGTTCGGGTGGAACAGGCTTGTCGCCAATGCGGCTGAAGAAATACCAACTGATTGCAAGGAGCACAACGACAAACAACAGCGTTCCCGAAAGTCCGACTACGAGATAGGAAAAGCCGGACAAAGAAGGCCCAACCACGGATGCGACTTGCCAGGATGATGTGCTCCACTTCGTCGCATTCTCGTAGAGTGAGGGCGGCACCAAAAAAGCCCGGAGTGCTGAGACGGCTGGAGCCCGGAATGCACGACATACGCCGATGAAGAAAATGACGAGATAGAACATCGCAATGAGTGCATCAGATGACAGTCGGTGAGCCTCCGCTGCATTAACGCAGACACACAAGCCCGCCGTGGCAAAAGTCACCAGGACAACAGTCCAGAGAATTATTGTGCGTTTGCTGAGTCGATCAGCGACATGCCCGCCGAACAGAGAAAGCGAGATGAACGGGATGGCAGCAGCCAAACCGGTGAGCCCGAGTGCAAGCGGATCCCGCGTTATTCTGTAAAGCTCATATGCGATCACCACCTCCTGGACGAGAAGGGCAATATTGTGAATGGTCGACGCTGCGATATATGCCCGGAATTCAGGATATCGCAAAGCAGCATAGGCGTCCGAAGCGCGAGGAGAGCCAGTTGTCATTGACGTCGACGTTGATCGTTCATGGATTCAGAAATTGAGTAGGTTGATTGCATTCACGGGCGGCGTCTAGATTCTCACAGCAGCAGGGAAGAAACAAGTGGATGCCAACAAGCGCGTGAGATTCAGCTGAGTACGCGGCGGCACGGCGGTTTGCTGAGATCGGGCCGTTGGCAGAGAGAACTTGGTATCCGAAAGAAAACAAACTACATTTGTTTCCGCGATTGCCATGTCGCTGCAATGAACCACACGATCATCCCTGCGGTCATGAGGTTCGCATGCGTCTGCCACTCGAGTCGCCCCATCGCCACAAGCACTGAAGGCACAAATGTCAGGATCAGCCCTACCGCAGCGGTAACATTCAGAATTATCTTCATTGCAGCCTCCCGTCAGCAGGACGTTGATCTCTTTTTTGTTGGATGGCACTCAAGACGACAAAGAGCGCTACCGCAATAAACCATCCCGGCAAGGCAATGAAGTAGATTTCGTACGGAAGAGCGAATGCTACGACGAGGGTTCCTAGCCACGCGACCAACGCCGGCCAGGACAGCCCGAGGGAACGAGACGAAGCGTATTGATTTTTCAATCCCAATCTCGGCAGCAACCAATAGTCCGCCACAATGACTGCCCCCATGGGCATGAGCAGCAGGCCGTACAACGCGACGAAGTCGAGCAGTTTCATCATCAATGCAGGGAAAAGTGCAGCAAGAGTCGTCACGACTCCGGCGACGAGCGTAACCTTCCATCGTTTCCAGTCGGGAGTGGCAACTTGGAAGGCAAGTCCCGCTCGGTAGAGTGTCGGATTGGCCGTGGTCCATCCGGCGATTACGACAGAGACAGCACCGGCAATTCCTGCTCCCATGTAGGCAATCGGGCCCGGGGCAACACTTCCTGCCGCGGCCGCACAAAGGATACTCGACGACGTCCATGCCACAAAATGACCCAGGAACATCCCTGTTGCGGGGGCAAATCCGTACTGCCACTTCTTCGCGTAACGGAGGAGGGACATATCGGACATCCCAATGTGCATAGCCAGGTTACAGAACCACGCGAAGAACATCACATGCCAGAATGAGAATTTCGTCTGGCCCGCAAAGGGAACGCCTGTCCAGATCTTCTCTTTCGCGACTCTCCACACATCGTCCATCGATTGCACTCCGAGCGTCGGAAGAACAGCAATCGCACCGGCCACAAACACCAGAATCATCCATGGCGACGCGACGCTGGCGAACCTGGACATTTTCTCAAACCCAAGGATGGCGAGCGCGGTGACAGCGCCTCCGACGAGGAGGACGACAACAACCCACTCAATGCTGTTCGGGTACACATCTGAAAGGGTCGGCATTGTCATGTTGAACGGCAGACCAATGGCCGTGGCCGATACGGAGATCATCGAGCCCGCGAGAAAGCAAAACATCACGGCGTTGACGATACTGTAGACAGCCGTGAGTTTTGGCCCGGCGATGCTCCGCAGGTGCCAATACAATGTCAGCCGTGTCCGCACGGCAATAGGGGCCGTCACAAACGCCCAGCTCAAAACAGCCAGTGTGTTTCCGAGGAGAAGTCCCAGGAAGAAATCGCTTGCCGTGACGCCGTGCGCTACGAAGAGGGGCCCAATCACATATTCGGTGCCGGCGATATGTTCTCCTGCGAACAACCCGAGAAAGTTGCCGATACCTTGGAGACTTCTTTCGTGAACGGGTTCGCGGTCGAACTCGTAGAGAGCGTCGAGTTTTTGGGTGATCGAAGGGTTGGTGTTCATTGCGGTGCGGTGGTCTTTGTTGATGAAACAGGCCGGAGAACTTCCGTTGAAGGTAATCGACTTTACATTGAAACGCAATCAGTAAGGCTCTGCGGACCTCCTGCGATGATGGAGAAACCAATCGCCTTGGTCCGAAGAAGTCAAGGCCATGCAAAGTAAGAAGTTAATGCTTACATTATCCGTCAATCAACAATTGAAACAAACTAAGAGCGCAGAATGAAAACGAATTTTGACTGCTTCATGCCGACAAGAATCATCTTCGGGCCCGGACGCCTGAAAGAACTGGCGACAATGCCGCATCTACCCGGGAAGAAAGCTCTGATTGTGATCGGTGCCGGACAATCAATGAGAAAACACGGCCACCTGGATCGCGCTATCGGATATTTGAAACAGAACGGCGTCGAGTCTGTGGTCTACGACAAGATTCTCCCAAACCCGCTTGTAGAGCACGTGATGGAAGGAGCGAGGGTTGCCCGGGATAACAACTGTGACTTCATCATCGGCCTTGGAGGAGGAAGCACCATGGACTCCTCAAAGAGTATTGCCATCATGGCAGCGAATCCGGGTCACTATTGGGACTATATTCATGGCGGCAGCGGCAAGGGGAAGCCTGTCCCGAATCGGCCGTTACCCATTGTCACCATCACAACGACCGCAGGGACCGGTACTGAAGCTGATCCATGGACCGTCATCACCAAGAGCGATACGAAGGAAAAAATCGGGTTTGGATTCGATGGGACGTTTCCAGTTCTGTCCATCGTAGATCCGGAACTGATGCTCACAGTACCGCCGGACTTCACAGCCTACCAGGGAATGGACGCTTTCTTCCATGCAGTCGAAGGATATCTTGCGACAGTTCACCAACCTGCCGGAGATGCGTACGCGTTGATGGCTGTCAGTGGAATTGCACGTTTCCTGCCCCTGGCAGTGAAAGACGGCAAGAACCTTGAGGCGCGCACTGAGGTTGCATGGGCCAATACCGCCGCAGGCATGGTCGAGTCGCTTTCTTCCTGCATTTCACATCATTCAATGGAACACGCCGCAAGTGCATTTCATCCCGAATTGCCGCACGGCGCGGGATTGACAGCTCTTTCCGTTTCGTACTTTTCGTTCATGGCAAAGAAATGTCCCGAACGATTCCCCGCTCTTGCCGCCACAATGGGGGAGAACATTGATACACTCCGGACAGCGGAAGAACGGGCCATGGCGTTTATTACTGCGCTGAAGAAGCTGATCGCGAACGTCGGGCTGCAGGATCTCCGCCTGAGCCGGTTCGGCGTGACGAAAGCGGAAATCCCGTCAATGGCGAAGAACGCGATCGATACGATGGGAGGGTTGTTTAAGGTCGATCCGTATACACTCTCGTTCGACGACGTTGTCGTGATTTACGAGGGATGCTTCTAAGCCGCTGATCACGCGCTTGAAGACTGCGACGCCGCGATGTGGCGATCGGGAATTATCATGCGTAAACCCAAAACTTGACAATCCTTGTCGCGCCTGTGGGAGGAACCAAGAAGATCGTACACGTCGCTGAAGCCGCGTAGTGAGACCACGAGTGCCATCCCGAAGAACACCGGCGCCGCAACGCCAAACAGAACGAGCCAGAACAGTGCACAGGAGGTCATGCTTCCTCCAAACATGTGAATCGTTTTTTGGGGGATGTGTTCTGACTTGCAGCGAGCCGACGATCATTTTCAATGCAGCGAGGACAAGATTTAGGATCCCCGCGATATTGACGCCGATAATAAGAATGTGCGATGGCGGCAGGATGTTGCGTGATTTCTCGAGAACAAAGAAGCTCCCAGGGGCAACCGCCCTCATAATGAGCGAGGTTCGCCTTGCTCTAATGGTAGGGAACCCAGAGTGCACTCTGGGAAAGTGCTCCTAACGTCGCGGTTCCAACTGTTTCGGGCAGGCGCGAGCTCACGATGCGGGGTCGGCTTTTCGTGTTCCTTGAATCATGGAGAGCTGATCATAGAGCCAAGTCGTTCCTGATGTCTGGCCGCTGGTCCACGTCTTATCAGATCCTGAAAGAGTAATTCGGTGAAGGAGTAGTTGACATTTGCAGAGTGACCGCGTAACTTTTTGTCGGGTGGATCTTCACTCTGATCATGAGCCGGGCTGCTCTCTCGTCGAGCAACACCAAGTCAAGTCGATTACAATGTCCAATCTCACAAATGTGCAATGAGGTCTTTGGCAATATGCTTGCTCCTCGTCTGGGGTCTTTCAGGGACCGCTAAATCGCAAGGCTCTGTCCTCCTTGTTGGTGGCGGCAGTGAAGAGTATAATGATTGGTCAGACGTGCCCTATCGATGGTTGGTTACACACGCGCCCAATCGGAAAATCGCCGTTCTTCACTATGCCGACACCACAACCTGGTTTTCCGGCTACTTCCCGTCGTTGAGCCCGTGTACGGTTTCGAATCGCTTCATCAACAGCACTGCGCAGGCGAATGATTCTGTGACATATCAATTTCTTCTGCAGCACGATGGTATTTTTCTCCGCGGGGGTGACCAGGCACAATATGTGCGATTGTGGAAAGGTACTTTGACACAAAAGGCGATCAAGGAGATCTTTCAACGGGGAGGAGTAATCGGAGGGTCGAGTGCTGGCGAGGCAGTGCTCAGTGATGTCGCATATACGGGTGGATCGTCCGACGTGGGGGCGATTCTTCGCAACCCGACCAACTCCATCACTCTCGTTGACGATTTTCTCTCGTTGCTGCCAAACACGCTCGCGGAGAATCATACCAGTGAGCGGGGCAGAATGGGGAGGATGCCGGTGTTCCTTGCACGCTACAAAGCTCTGACCGGGCGTGAAGTCACCGGGGTAGGAGTTGATGCGAACACAGCCTTCGCGGTGGACTCATCCGGTATCGGCGAAGCGATGGGTGGGAGTGCCGTGACGTTGGTACGCTGGACGTCCAACAGTCGGTATCTCATTGAACCCGGTGCCTCGTTTTCCATGTCGAACATGAAATTCGATCAGTTGATACCAGGATTCAAGGTGAACCTCAGAACGGGAGAAGTGCTCCGTCCGCCTTCGGCCGTTGCATTCATACCCAAACAGATCTCCTCTCCGAAGGGGGCAATTCTTCTCGATGGCAGCGGCAATCTGACGGATTGGTCATCGCCAAATGGGAGTTTGAAGAAACTTCAGTCCAGCCTCGGCACTCCGACTGACACAATCGGAATATTCTCTTCATCTGCCAGCCCGACGCTCGCAAATTCGGTGCAATCCGCACTAAGCTCCTGGGGTGTCACGTGCAGATTGCTGCTGATCGATGAACCTCGGAAGAACGATCCGGTACTGGCTTCTGCTGCGGCATCATGCGGAGCTTTCGTATTCGTCGGGAACACTCTGGACAGTCTTGCCAGCTTCCTTGATCCAGCCACGGGTCTGGGGGGCGTGTTTGCGTCCAAGGTGAGTACAGCAAAGCCGATGCTCTTTCTGTCCGAGGATGTCATGCTGGCGGGTGAAAAAGCGATCGGAGGATTGTACAGCAGCTTGTATGCGGGTTATTATGGCATGCTCAGACAGCTGCCGGGACTAAATCTGCTCAAGGGCATGCAGCCCGTTCCCAGGTTTTATCAGAATCCCGATAACAAATCATCGTATGACTACAGCGAAAACCGGATCATGGGAATGCAGTGGTCTATGGCAAAGTCCCAGCTTCCGTATGGGATCTTGATGGATGCTGGCGCGTATGTGCGCGTAACAAATGTGAAAATTGAAGCCTTTGGCATCTCGTCGACTTCCACACCAGTCCTGCTGTTCGATGCCCGCAATGCTCAGTGGGTGGATTTCCCCACCTTCCATCGCCCGGGAAAGCCGAACGCTTTGCAGAACGCAGCCATTATTGGTGCGACCTTGCATGTCCTGCGCTCAGGAGACACGAATGTCACAACCGATATCAGGCGGGACCGAGAGTCGGTGCCCCGTGCATTCAAGCTGGAACAAAACTATCCAAATCCCTTCAATCCGTCGACCACAATACGGTATTCAGTGCCGCAAGCGGGTTGGGCTTCGCTGAAGGTCTTTGATGTGCTTGGCAGGGAAGTAGCGGTTCTGCTCGATGAGATGAAATCCAGGGGTACGTATAGTGTAACATGGAAGGTCAAAAACGTTCCAAGCGGTGTCTATTTTTACAAGTTGAACGTCGGTGGAATGACCGAGACCCGCACAATGCAGCTTGTAAAATAATCTTCATCAAGGCACTCACATTGCGAGACCCTATGCACATCCTGAGGATTCTGTCTTTCGTCGCGATCGGCTGGAGCATCGCTGGCGCGCAGGTTCGGATCACTGCCCCAATTGAACGAGCGGGTTTTTCCCGTGCTACGTCGTTCGATACGCTGCAGGTCTTTCTCAAGGAGATTGGGGCAACACGCCACATCCAGGTTCAACCCCTCGCGACAACTCTCAAGGGAAGAACTCTTCCCTCCGTGTCGATTTCCTCCTCAGCCGCGTTTGGCGATGACAACGCGAAGATTCGGGTTCTCCTTTTTGCCCAGCAACACGGGGATGAACCGGCAGGCAAGGAAGCGCTGACTTTGTTGCTCGCGAAATTCGCCCGAGGCGAACATCGTGAATGGCTGAACCAGTTGGATCTCCTGATCGTCCCGCTGATGAACCCTGACGGTGCGGAGCTTCGCCAGCGGCGAACGAGCGACACGATCGATCTGAACCGCAACCACGTGTTGCTCACAGCGGCGGAGACCAGGGCGCTGCACGACCTGTTCTTCACGTGGAAGCCAGAAGTGACGCTGGATATGCATGAGTATTCCTCCATAAGCAGAAGCTGGCAAGATGCCGGAATCGAGAAAACGGCCGATGTCCAGCTTGGCATGCTCACGCATCCCGACACGCCGCCATCGATCTACGAGCTTCAGCATCAGCATCTGTTTCCGTATATCGCTTCCAGCATGGAAGCCAGGGGTTTTTCGTTCCAGGAGTACATCGTTGGTTCGCCCGACACCAGGATCCGTCACAGCACAACAGAGATCAACGATGGTCGGCAGAGCTTTGGAATCCTGAATACTATGTCTTTTATCCAGGAAGGACGCCGGTGGCGGGGCAATGAAGATCATCTCCAGCGGCGGGCGGAGGCTCAGCTTGCATCTGTGGAGGCGTTCCTTGAGTACTGCTCGAGCAATGCGGCAGTCATCCGCTCAACGGTCTCCCGGGAGCGCTCGAAACTGTTGACCGCTCAGGGTGAAAAAGCAGTCCTTCGGCTTGAACATTTCCCCGGGAGCGACAAGGTCGCGATACCTGTGTTCAACCTTCGGGCGAATAAAGATACGGTTTGGACGATCGCTCCATACCATGATGTCGTCAAACCCTCACTGAGTGTGAATATGCCTCGTGCGTACGTTGTTCCGAAAGGACTGCCTTCCGTGTTGGATCTTCTGCGACGCCATCAGATCGTCATGGAGGAAGTTCGTTCCGAGAAAACGATAGAGGCAGAAGTGTACACGATCGATAGTATTGCCACGGAGAACATCGAAGAAACAAATGTGCCACGACCATTCCTGCATACAAAGACCGTCAACGTAACCTTACATGCGGGTGATGTGATGATCCCGACGAACCAGTGGCAATCGCGCCTCCTGGCCATCATCCTTGAGCCGGAATCGGTCTGGGGATTGTTTGGATACCCCCAATTTACAGGCCTGCTTAGGAAGACCGGTACCTATCCCATACTACGTATTCAATAGACCCACCGGGGCTTTAACTAGAGAGCAGACACAGTGTGTTGCCTTCCCATTAAGGATGAACTGCTATCACTCGAGACCTATATTTACTATCTGAGTTAGCCTCATCACTGACGAGCATTGAGGAGGAGTCTTTGTATGGCATGTCGCATATCGTTTCTATTCCTGGTCTCTGTCACCTTCATTGTGGTGGTCTTTCCTCAAGGGCCGCCAGCAGGTGCGCGCCCGGTGATTGTTCAGGGAGCGATGAAGTCAGAAACAGAGAAACTGGCGGGCAGTCTCGACAATGTCACCATTGAGCGGGTGGGGGGCTGGATGTTCTGGCGCGGCACGCTGGAGGGCTATCCAGTCATCGTTTCAAGAACGCTGAGGGGTATTGCGAACGCCGCCGCTGCTACGACAATTGCCATCGAGCGCTACAATCCCATTGCCATTATCAATCAGGGGACGGCAGGTGGACACGAGCCCGGCCTGCACCTCTACGATATCGTTCTCGGCACCAGTTCGGTGAGTCTCGGAGCTTTCAGAACTCCGTACCGGGTGGCTGGAGGCGGAAGCAACGCGCTCAGTTGGACACCATTGAACATGATGTCGCCTGAAGGAGCTGCTTCGAATGATTCTGCCGGCCGAAGGGTTGCGCGATTTCCCGGCGACACGGTGCTTCTCGCCGCTGCCCGGCGGGTCGCGGGGTTGTACACGCAGGGGCGAGTGGTGGATGGAGTCATCGGATCGAGCGACATGTGGGTCGATGAAATCGACCTCATCGAAAAGTACCATACCAAGTACGGGAGTTCGGTTGAAGACATGGAAACCGCATCTGCGGCGCAAATCGCGAGTCACTTCCGCGTGGCATTCGCCGGCATCAGGATTGTCTCTGACAATACCACCAACGGTGACACGTACGAACCCAGGACCGGCCTGGCCTGCCAGGATTATGTTCGTCTGGTTGTAAAGGCTTATGTAGCTTCACTTTCGCGTTAGTCCAGCCCTGCCGTGATCGGCGGTGAGGAAGCCGATCTGGAAACCGGTCGGCTTTCTTCCTATCATGAACATACTGGTCCGTTAGACATTGCTGAGGACAGACGAGCGAAATCAAATCATGTTGTCAGCCATTACCATGCGGAGGATGCCATGAAGATGACAGCTGCCCGATTTGCGGGAGTCGCTGTTCTGCTAGTGATTCTCTGTTTGACCCTGTGCGCGCAGCAGAATCAACTCGCTGCCAAGGCACAGGCTGCGTACGACAAGAAGGCGTTCGCAGACGGTGCGCCGCTCTTTCTTCTCGCCGCTCAGGTCGATCCGAGGAACGCGTTCACCCATCTCTACAACGCAACATGCTGCTATGCTCTCTCCGGACAGAAAGATCTCGCCCTTTCCTCGCTCGAAATCGCAATAGCCAAGGGATGGCGCGATAAAAAGCACACCGAGGAAGACGAGGATCTTGCGAGTCTTCGGGGAGATCCTCGGTGGAACGACGTGCTTTCGAAAGTGACGACCGGGGGAGTGGAAGCAAACAGGGATGCCGTTATCAATGATCTGAACAACCTCTCGGCGTTCGCGTACCAATATCGAATAAGGCCAAAGAGCATGGGAGGCGGACAGGGATCGTATGTCGGCTTCAAGATCCCTGAAAGAATGGTAACGAACTCCAACGCGTCATATGAAGTTCTCGAGGCGAAGGACAGCATCGTCAAGTACAAGGCAACTTCGGTAAACGGATTTGGGACCGTCGAAGCGCGGATCGATGAAAGCGGCCGCCTCAGTGGATGGAGATATACCGGCGCTTTCGCAGCGCGAACACCCACAGCCCAATCGCCGGTCGTCTCCAATAGGGATGCCCTCATCAATGACATCAACAATCTGGCAGCTATGGCGTACCAATACCGAATTCGCCCATCAAGCATGGGGGGCGGCAACGGGGAATACACGGGATTGAAAATGCCGGAGAAAATGCAGTTGAACGAAAACGGGTCGTTCACCTACACTGTCGTGGGTCCGAACGAAGTCAAGATCAAGGCGGTTTCGGCGAAGGTGAAAGGAGCAGCGATTGAGACGATGCTCGATGGCGATGGGCGGCTGAAACTCTGGACTTACTGGGGAGAATTCCAGTAAAGTCGTTTGGAGAGCAGGTTAAGAAATGACAATCCCGGTCAACTGACCGGGATTTTTTTGGTTGAATCTCACTCGCCGGTCTTCAACGCTTCGATGTCTTTGCGATAATCCTCCCACGGATCAAAATCCCGGGTCTTTGTCGCTGAGTCGTAGACCTTCCTCGTCCTGAAACTGATAATGTCTCCACCTTCATGGGTCTTGTTCAGAATCTCAACGGGGTGAAGCACGGGAACCCTTCCGCTGTCGTCGAGGCTTCTGTAGTACACCTCGAGTGTATGTCCTACGTTCACGTAGCCGGGTGGGATTCCCTGCGGGAAGTCCTCGGTCCTTGTGATGACCTTGTGCGGCACTCGCTGCTTGTTCGAAACGACTGCGACCATCAAGGTATGGATTCCGGAGTTGTCCTTTCCAAGAGCTGTGACGGTGCACTCGACAATTCTGTTCAGGTGCATATAGTGTGCGTCCTGCCACGGTTTTATCAAATCAGCCATCGCGCGGTCCCCGGTGATCTCTTGGAATCTTGCCCAAGATGAACGCAAGCATCAAGGAGAAGGAAATCACTTCATTTCCTTCAATGTAACGTACCTCTGCTGCTATTTCAATCGAAACATGTGCATCGCCAGTAGGCTCGGCAGGTTCCGGAGGGGATGGAGGAGATCCATTGGTTTTCGGTACCGATTTCCATATTTTCAGAGGCGCATCAACCCACCACAACAACCATTCAACACGATGTCCGGGAAAGCAAGCTTCAGGAACTGGCCTTTCACTGATGCACTCTACGTTTTGTCGATACTTGCGTTCGTTGCAGTGGCGACGTGGATACACATGGCGGCAGGATTCACTTTTCCGGTCCCCTGGCCGGATGAAGCCGTCTTTGTCCAACAGGCAATCTCGTTCCAGCAGCACAATTCACTTTTGTCCCCGTATCTGAGCGAATCTCGCCACATTCTCTGGATGCCGCCGGGGTACATGATCGTGCTCGGAGTCCTGTTCAAGATTGCTGGTTCCGGACTGTTCACAGCGAGGCTCATCTCGTTCATCCTCACAGTCGGGATCTTCGGTGTTCTCGTCACGATGTTCAGAAATCATCCGGCACGATTTCATTTCCTCTTCCTGGCGAGTTTCTTCTTTCTTGACCGGTTCTTCGTGATCATGGGCAATACCGCGCGCATGGAGCCGCTCCTGATGCTCGGCGTCGTCACAGCGCTTGCGTTGTTCCGCGCACGGAAGCCCAACGCTGCGCTCTCGGTGCTCCTCGTCCTGCCGCTGATTCATCCCAATGGTATGTACTTCCTCTGTGCAGGTATTGGCTTCATCCTTGTTCAAAACCTGCTCTTGAAGGAAAAGGTAGAAGGCACGCGGACCGACAGGATGCTGCTTGCTGCTGCGCTCCTCCTGGTTGCGGGCTACATCCTGTTCGCCCTCTTTCATTGGAGTGATTTCCTGCGGGATATGAGTTTCCAGTTTGTCCGTAAGAGCAGGAGAAACCTGGCTGCTCCGCTGTTGACGACCGGCAATCTGGTATTCCTGAGTCTGAGCTGCGCAGGCCTGATGGCAGCCCTGATCAGGAAGGAAGCGAAGCTCGTTGTGCTTGGGTTGTTTGCCATCGCTTCGTGGTGCGTCAATAAGATCGGGCAGGAGATGTGGTATCAGGTCTTCGACGCATGGGCGGTGCTTCTTTTGATGATGATGATCATCGAGCTCTGCAATCCTGCGCGAAAGACGATGATATTCACAATTTTTACCCTCTGTGCCGTTTATATGGGGCGGCAGCTGGAGATGATCGAAAGTCTGAAAGGATACCCTCAGAATGTCAGATGGTACGGCATGGGGTTCCCGGAGAGAGTCGATTATTTCAACCGACATGATGCGGAGAGGATCAGAACTTCGCTGGCCGATCATCAAACCGGAACTGCGCCGGTCCGGACAATGATTTTTCCGAGTGCGGATGCGCTTTTGCTTCAGGATCTGGAGGGAGGGGTCCTGAGGAGTCTCTACGTTGCGCAGGATTCGTCCGTGTTTCCGGTGCAGCAGCACGACCTCTACCTCGTGCATATGTCCCGCTACTGCCCCATTGGCTGGGATTGGTCCTTCTATCCGTGGGTGCTCGAAGATGCGAAGATCGACACAGCTGACAAGAAGAACTTGCTCTTTGAGCGGGACGGCACCGAACAATGGTATTACCGCTTCGTCAAGACACCCGCTGATTCAATACCACGCACTCAATAGCCCACCTTCGGGAAAGATCTCACGATCCCAAGGGCTGGTGCCAGTTCGAACTCGTACCACTTCCAAAAACAATCCACGAATTCTTGCACTTCATGACTTCTGACGCATAGTTTGTTGACCAGTTCCCTCTGCGATTCTCCGCGGACGGACTTTATCCCGCCTGCCGTTGGCGGGACGTTTCTGCGATGAAAACTACAATATGGCTTACTAGTGCCGAACCAAGAAAGTAATCTTGTACTTTTGCTTTAGATTTCGCACATTCGAGGGAGCTAAGAAGAAAGGATCCCTTGATGAGCTTATTTGTTCGTGTTTTGACAAACGCTGAAGGCAACCATGTCCAGCGAATTTTGCGTCACGGAAAGAGTCGGACACCGTTTCGTCGCGCCCAGGTTATCATTCACTCAGCCCACGGCTACACCGTGCAGCAGATTGCTGAAGTCACCTGCCTGCACGAGGAATACATCCTCGAGTTGATCCGACGATTCAACCGCGAAGGCCTTGAGTTGTTTAAAGAGCGAGCCCGCAGTGGCCGACCGGTCGAATTTATTCCTGAAGTCCGGGCAGATATCGTTAAGATAGCTCTATCGCCTCCGAAGCTCTTGGGTTGCCCGTTCACTCGCTGGTCTGTGCCCAAGTTGCTGGAACACATCCTCAAGGTGAACGTTGTGCGCCGAATGAGCGATGAGAAGCTACGGCAGATCCTCAAAGAAGAGGGCGTGCATCTGCAACGCACCAAGACGTGGAAAGACTCGAAGGATCCGGCCTTCCGTACTAAAAAAAACGCATAGATCGATTGCGCAAGAGGGTTCCGCCCAAGTCTCACCTGTTGGCTTTCGATCAATTGGGTCCCATTGAGCTTCGTCCGATTCACGGTAGAACCTGGGCGCAGAAGTCCCACCCGGACCGATTACCGGCGACCTATACTCGCCCTCACGGGACACGTCAGTGGCTGGCCTTCCTCGACGTGAAAAAAGACAAACTCTGGGGATACTTCAGCCCCCGCAAACGCTGGCAGGAGGTCCTTCGAGCTTTCAAATGGATGCGATCTCGCTATCCTGTCAAAGAACGACTCTATGTTATCTTGGATAACTTCTCACCCCACCTACGACCTGAGATTCGGCGGTGGGCACGGAAGAACAACGTCTCTCTGGTCTACACACCGACCAACGCATCATGGATGAACCCCATTGAGTGTGAGTTCACTGAGCCAAAAGACTATGTCCTCACAGGTTCGTACTACAAATCCCATCACGAAATGCAACAAGCTTGGAATGACTTCTTGAGATACCGCAACAAACGAAATTCAAAACACAAGAAATCTTAATTGGTTCGGCACTAGATACGGCAGTAGTGTTGCGTCTCGGAGATAACCACCAGATGTGAGCAAAAGTACCAGGTATCACATGGTAGAGAAATGGCACCGATTCAGAATGACCGCACACACCCCTTCATCCCCTCTCCCCGACGCGCGAGCTTCCGCACAGAGGGGACTGTAAGTGCTTGGCTTTCTGCAAATCGTGAATCAAACGTCCCTTCTCGTGTGAGAGACTGTGGGCTGAGAGAAGGGAGCAGAGGGATGTGTGCTTTCTTCCAGAACGACTGAGTCATTGTCCGCTTAGATCTCTGCGCCCTGTTGCGGACTTATTCAAGATTCTTTCGAGACACGACATTAGCGTAGATGATTAGAGTGCTGGGAGAAGGGGGAAGAGCCATCACGATCGGGAAGGTGCAAGTCCATCCACTTCCTCAGCAGAAACAGACCGCCACTCGGCGATTTGTTTCATCATCTCGGCGCGCACGCGGTCACGAAGCGCCTGCACGTCTTCCATGCCAAGCGAGGCGGTCTCTATCGGGTGGAGGATCTTGAGAAAAATATCCGACGGCTTGCCGAATTGCCAGCTGTTTTTCGGGATGCATCCCCGTGAACCTTCTATGACGATGGGAAGGATGGGGACCTTCGTGCGGATCGCGAGATGGAACGCCCCATCTGTAAACGGGCGCACGCGACCATCCAGCGTGCGTGTCCCCTCCGGAAAAATAAGGACGGAGCATTTCTGATCGAGATACCACTGTGCTCTGAGGATTGCCCGTGCTCCGCTGCGTGCGCTCTTGCGATCGACTGCAATGTCACCCGAGAACGACATCATCCAGCCGATGATCGGGATCTTGAACAATTCCTTCTTCCCCATCCATTTCATCTCCCATGGCAGGTTGCTGATC
Source organism: Ignavibacteriales bacterium (assembly GCA_026390595.1). Classification (NCBI taxonomy): domain Bacteria; kingdom Pseudomonadati; phylum Ignavibacteriota; class Ignavibacteria; order Ignavibacteriales; species Ignavibacteriales bacterium. The sequence goes on along the minus strand of JAPLFQ010000010.1, from coordinate 187,076 downwards.
AGGGGGATGTCGGCAAGCGATTGGTGGTTGGAAACAACGACGTACGGGCGGCGCGGATCAGAAATCATCTCGCCTGATATGTGAAGTCTCCAGGATGGATTCGCCTTCGTCAGCGCCTTGCCGAGCTTTCTGAAAAGAAACCCCGTCCGATAGAGCACCGGGTCGCGGTCAAACAGGCGACTGATTGCGAGGAGCAGAAACCAGACGAGAATAAGAATGGCGGTTGTGAACCAGATGATGAGAGAGCGGATCATTCAGAAATACGACAGTGAATAGTGATTGCGCTTCGCCGTGTTCCCAAAGATAAGGAATCGGAGCCGAAAATCACAATCACAACCGCGATCTGTCTCTGGACAGCCCCAAAACACAAAACCCCGTCTTGGGGGACGGGGTTTTGTGGGCAAGCGATTTCGGAATCGTTATTTCATCAGCATCAATTTTCGCGTCTGCGTGAAGTTGCCCGTCTGCAGGCGGTAGATATACATTCCGCTCGAGAGCTTGCTGGCGTCAAACCGCAACGCGTGCTGCCCGGCCGGACGTTCACCGTCTGCCAGAACCGCAACTTCCCGTCCCAGCATATCATACACCACCAGGCGGACCTTCGCAGCTTCAGGCAAATCGAACCGGATAGTCGTTGACGGGTTGAACGGGTTTGGATAGTTCTGCATCAGCGCATATTCCGTCGGCATTTCGTTTGCAGCGTCTTCGTCGATCAGCTGTTGTACGCTGATATCAGCGGCAGCTGAGGTCCCACCCGACTTGGAGACGGAGAGCAGACCGGTGACTGCGCCGGTTGGAGCGGCATTGTCGGCTGCGCCCATCTGATTGTCGTACACCACTGCGTTGCCACTGTTCTTGTTCCATATCTTGAGACGGAGCTTGTTGCCTGCGAACAGCTGACCATCGACGATGCTGAGCAGGAATCCGTAGCTGCCGGCACCATCAACCTTTCCACTTCCCTGCAGCGTTGCCTGTGACCCGGAAACAACAAGCACGTCAAACTGGGTGCTTAGGAAGTTCAGGACACTCGGATAGAACAGGCCCTTGGTCTTCAATTGAAAATCAACGAGTCCAGTAGGCGTCACAGCGTTGTTGCCGACGTATGCCGCTGCGAATGCAAAGTATCCTCTTCCGGTGACGGTCGGAGTCTTGACAAATGCGCCGGCCGGCGAGGTGATATATCCTGCACCGGCTATGCAGCCGGTGTTTGCCGGAGCTGCCGTGATGCTTGCCGTCGTCGTGGGCTGTGTGAGCAAGTAATTTCCGGCATCAGTACCGCTGATCGTGAGACCGGAAATCGTTACTGTCTTGTTCGTTCCAACTTCCTTGTCGGAGAACGTGCCAACGGCCGTTGATTTGTTCAAAGTAACAACATCAGGAGAAATCACTGTGACGAGAGCTCCGCCTGAGGTGTTGAGTGTGGCGTTCGTCGTTCCATCGTAGACCTTGTCGTTGGCGGATATTCCGGTAACGGTCAGGCCCTTGGCAGTGATGCTCGCAGTTGTTGCGGGCTGAGTCAGAGAATAGTTCCCGGCGGCCGCGCCTGACAGGAGAATACCGGTCACGGCGACAGGTTTGTTCACTCCAACGTTTTTGTCGTTGAACTTGCCCACAGCGTTTGCAGTGTTGAGACTCACGACGTCACCACTCACTGCTCCGGAAGATGCTGCGCCTGCCAGGTTGATGACCGCAACTGTGCTGCCGTCATAGACCCTGTTGCTGGCCGTGATCCCTGTAACCGTAAGCGCTTTGGCGGTGATAGTCTGCTGGACGGCGCCGGATGTGCTGCCGGCGAAATTGCCGTCGCCGCCATACACAGCCGTGATGGAGTGCGAAGATCCCGCAACCTGAAGCGAAGAGGTGCTGAGTGTCGCAACGCCAGAACCATTCAGCGTTCCGGTGCCCAGGACCGATGCGCCATCGTTGAAGGTGACCGTTCCAGTTGGTGCATTTGCAGGGGCAACGGTGGCCGTAAATGTCACTGACTGGCCATACTCAATCGTGGCAGCTGAAGTGCCAAGAGCGATTGTTGTCGTGTTCGTCGTAATATTAAAGTTTGCTGTGTTGTAGGTGATGTTGTAGTTAGGCAGCACGGCCGCCGGACTGAGCGTTGCACTGATTACATAGGGACTTGCTGTGACTGACTCGCCAGGTGTGCGGGCATACGCTGCAGTTACATTGTCAGCAGCAACAAAGCCAGTCAGCGTTCCTGTAAAGGCCGGGTCGGAGGATCCAAAAACCTTCGTAGCAGCATTCGGCGTGACGGAGGCAGTCGCCTTTGTGATCGTGAATGCCGCCGTTCCGTACGTGATGTCATAGTTATCCAAAGCCCCCGCCGGGCTGAGCGCAGCACTGATTGTGTACGGGCTGCCACCAACCGTCTCACCAGCGACTCGGCTACACGTCGCGCTGACTTCACCAGCGACAAAACCTGTGAGGCTGCCGGTGAGCACCGGCTCGGGTGCTCCATATATCTTGCCTGCCGCAGCAGGAGTAGCAGAGGCGGCCTTCTTGGAGATAGCAGCCGTTGCGGAAGGCTGTGTCAGCGAATAATTACCCGCGTCGGTGCCTGAAATGCTTAGACCGCTGATGGTGACATGCTTGTTCGTCCCGAAGTTCTTGCTGTCGAAGCTGCCTGCGGCGGCTCCGGTATTCAACGTGACAACATCGCTGCCCACGACACCAACTAAGGCTGCAGATCCTGTGTTGAGCACAGCAGTGGCACTACCGTCGTAGAACTTGTCGCTTGCCGTGATTCCTGCAACTGTCAGCGGTTTGACAGTGACTGCCTGTTGGATGGTGTTTGACGTGCTTCCGTCAAAATTGGCATCGCCACCATAGACAGCGGTGATCGAGTGAGGAGATCCCGCAACTTTCAGCGTCGAGATGCTCAATGCAGCAACGCCCGAACCGTTCAGAGTTCCGGTGCCAACAACCGATGCGCCTTCTTTGAAGGTCACAGTTCCCGAAGGTGTGCCTGCGCCCGTGACTGTCGCAGTGAAGGTCACCGATGTGCCGTATTCCGACGATGCAGAAGATGTACCGAGAGTGGTTGTCGAGATATTCTTCGTGATTGTGAAATCGGCCGTCTTGTAGGCGATCTCATAATTGGGCAGCACGGCAGCCGGACTGAGTGTTGCACTGATTACATAGGGACTTGCTGCGACTGTCTCGCCAGTTGTGCGGGCATACGCTGCAGTTACATTGTCAGCAGCAACAAAGCCAGCCAACGTTCCTGTCAAGGTCGGGTCGGAGGTTCCAAAGACCTTTGTAGCCGCATTCGGCGTGACCGAGGCTGTCGCCTTTGTGATCGTGAATGCCGCCGTTCCGTATGCAATTGTGTAGTTGTCCAACGCGCTTGCCGGGCTAAGCGTAGCACTGATCGTGTACACACCCGCGGCGGTCTCACCAGGGGTTCGGCTGTATGCCACGCTTACTTCACCAGCGACGAATCCCGTGAGCGTGCCAGTGAGAACCGGATCGGATGTTCCATAGATCTTGCCTGCGACAGCGGGAGCCACGGATGCGGTTGCCCTTGCTATGCTCGCGGATGTGGACGGTTGGGTAAGCAGATAATTGTTTTTGTCATCGCCCGCAAGGGTCAAACCATTGATGGTGACAGGCTTGCTTGAGCCCCAGTTCTTGCTATCGAAGCTGCCAACTGCACTGCCGGACAAACTGACATTATCTCCAGTAATCTTGCCAACAAGTGAGCCAGTCCCGGTGACTGCGGTGGTCGATGTGCCGTCATAAGGCCTATCAACGGCGGTGATACCTGTAACCGTGAGTTCTTTAAGTGTGATGTTTGCTGTCGTTGTCGGCTGGACGAGCGAGTAGTTGCCTATGCTGGCACCGCTGATTGTAACCCCGGACACCGTTACTGTCTTGCCATTGGCGGCGTTCTTGTCGGCAAATGTGCCTGTTGCAGCAAAGTTGGGGGTGATGGCGTCGCCAGGAATAACTCCTAGCAGGCTTGCCCCTGCTGTGTGCAATGTGGCAGAGATTCCGCCGTCGTAGGTTTTGGGGTCAGCGGTGATGCCGATGACCGTCAGGGTGGCAGGAATGACTGACAGTGGAGTCGCGACTGAGGAGCTTGGATCGAAATTGTTGTCGCCACTATACTCGGCCATGATTGAATGTGTAGCTACTGAGAACTGCTCATGCGTAATTGTGGCAGAACCTGCAGTCAAATCACCGGACTTGATCGTCGTTGATCCTTCTTTGAGGGTCACCGTCCCCGACGGTGTATTGCCCGAACCTGTGACAGTGGCTATGAAAGTCACCTGGGCACCGTACTGAACCGGATTGGGTGAAGCAGTCAGCGTGATCAGACTAGGCGTCTTGGGAGGGGTTACGATTCCGAAATTATGATTATCGCTGATAACGAGCTTCAACTCACCTAAGATAAAACAATTCACGTCTATCGTCACCGTCCCTGAAGTGGGTGGTCGAAACCAGATAGTGAATTGCCCACTTCCAGCTTCCAGCAGGTACGAGCTCGGGTCTGCTTGAGGGACTGGCACATCGAATTCATTGACGATTGTTTGTACTGACGTCATGCTTATCAGATAGCTGAATCCCAAATCTCCCTGTGGCATGCCGGAGAACTGGAATCCAGCAATCGGTCCATTTGTGACGAAAGTGGATGTCTGCGCCATCGCATCGTTCGTCAGGAGAACCAAAACAGCGAACGTGAGGAAGGAAAACGTAAGAAATCTCTTCATGGTGGGCCTCAATTGTGAACGTCAGCACTTAGTAGAGAAACGAGTTCCTCACTCAGTACCATCAGCTTGTACTCAAGTGAGTTTGCAGGAGCCTGCAGTAAGTTCGAAACCGCTTATTGTCGCCGAAGGTTCTGACTGCCTGATGTTTGCCTCTTCAGGACAGTATTGAATGGATCGTATGTGAGTCATCCTGCTTCATCGCCGCTATGAGATAGGTCCTTGGGGCGGCGTTTGTGTTTCGACAGGAGGTGTTACAGTTTGAAGTTTAGCTATCTCTGCCGTTATCTTCAAGACTTCGTTGATTTCTGTCAGACGTCTTGCCCGGAAGAGGCAACATTCACGCAAACCACAGCCTCAAATAAGGTACCAGAAGACCAATGTTTCAGAATGCCGCCTTTTTTGATAAATTTCACAACTTTCAGGTCTTCCAACAAGGATATTCCGGCAAATCCAGAAAGTGATTGAGAATCTTTCTGAGAATTCCGGAAACACAAATATCCAATGGAATCAAGTCAATTTGAACAAAGTGTATCGTTTCAATGCATGATCACCGATCGATGCAAGCGGCTGTCAAGCTGAAACACCTATTCTGTTGTCATAGTTTCACTTGGCGGAAGATTTTTTGCGATTCAGGGAGTTCCGGAGCCAATGGTCGTCGGCCTAATTCGCCATATGTCATGGTTCACGATTCGAACATCGTGAAGTGAGGAACAGGAGGTGCTCCATCCAAATAAACGTTGCATGAATCTATCACGCAAGACTCCCGGACGTCTCGCTTCAAACCCCCCGCTCTGATAATCCATATGTGGTGAGTAGCTCTTTGATTTGGGGTCTTGTAACGCCCGTGGAATTTCATAGATTCACGGTTGAACGAGAAGATCGACTTCAACGGACGATGAATGGAAGATCGATGAATTTCTCCGTGTTCTCGATCCCGGGAGAGACATGCCAACCCATCTGCATGGAATTGCTTATTCTTCACTTGATGACTAAGTTAGCGTATCTGGCAGTTGCACTACAATTGATTTGATGCCCGAACAATCGCACCGTACGCCCGTATCGATAAGGACACTCTCCCCGAGAAGAAATGCTGAAAACCCGCACTCTACACCCCAGGAAAATGGTCAAGTCAGTCCGAGAGCACCCGAAGCGACGAGTCAAAAATCCCCAGGAATCTGATGACAAGCGCAGAATGGTCGAGAAGGCTCTGCGGGAAAGTGAAGAAAATTACCGGACGTTAACCGAAAACGTGCCTGTGGGAATATTCAGAAGCACGCCCGGAAGAAGGGGAAAATTCCTGGAGGTGAACCCGGCACTTGTGAAGATCCTCGGATACAGAAGCAAGAAGGAGCTTTTTGCGAAAGATGTTTCCCGGGTGTATGAGAATCCCCGGGACAGGCTCGGATTCAGCAAGCGGATCGCGGAAAAGGGATTGCACCAGGAAGAAATGACTCTCCGTAAGAAAGACGGGACGACGATCATCGTATCGATGACAGCGATCGCGGTGAGGGACGAAAAGGGAAGGATACTCTATTTCGACGGCATCGTCGATGATATCACCAAGCGAAAACAGGCGGAAGAAGAGCTCCTGCTGCAGAAGACCTATCTTGAGATCCTCTTCAACAGCGCTCCCGAAGCAATCGTCCTGCACGACAACAACGACCGCATCGTGAACGTGAACGATGAATTCACGCGCATGTTCGGATACTCACGCGGGGAGTCGATCGGGAAACCCATCAACGCGCTCGTTGCCTCGGCCCAGCTCAGAAACGAAGCGGCCAGGATTTCCCGGACAGTACTTTCCGGTAAGAGAGTTGAAATCGACACCAAGCGCAAGCGGAAGGACGGAACCCTCCTCGATGTTTCAATCCTTGGCTCGCCGATCATCCATGCCGGAAAGCAAATGGGGGACTACGCCATCTATCGCGATATCACAGTGCGGAAGAAGGCCGAAGAAGAGCTGTACGTCCAAACCTCGTATCTCGAACGTCTGTTCAACAGCGCTCCGGAAGCCATCGTCTGGCACGACAACGATGACCTGGTGATCAATGTCAATGATGAATTCACGCGTATGTTCGGCTATACCCGCGAGGACGCAATAGGAAAGCCAATCAACGATCTCGTTGCGCCTCCGGAGCTCCGGGGCGAAGCACGGAGTTTATCCCAGCGCGTCGCCCGGGGGCAGAGGGTCGAGGTAGACTCAAGGCGCAAGTGCAAGGATGGAACGCTCGTCGATGTGTCAATCCTGGGTGCTCCCATTTTCCATGGCGGCAACCAGATGGGGGTGTATGCGGTCTACCGTGACATCACAGAACGGAAAGTCGCGGAGGAGCAGCTTCATATCCAGAAAACGTATTTCCAGCGGTTGTTTAACAGCGCCCCGGAGGCGATCATCCTGCACGATAACAACGATGTCGTCGTCGACGTCAATGATGAATTTACGCGGATGTTCGGCTACTCGCGCGAGGAGGCAATCGGAAGGTTCATCAATGATCTGGTGGCTTCCCCGGAGTACAAGGACGAGGCGTCCAGGCTCTCGTCGGGGGTTATCCATGGCGAGAGGGTGGAGCTTGATTCGCGGCGCAAGCGCAAGGACGGATCGCTTATCGACGTCTCAATTCTCGGTGCGCCGATCATACACGAAGGCACGCAGATGGCGATCTATGCCATCTACCGTGATATTACAGAGCGCAAGAAGGCGGAAGAAGTCCGCATCAGGGTAAAAGAAGAATCGCGGATGGCAAGGAATATCCAGGCAAACCTCCTTCCGAAATCGAATCCGGATATCCCCGGCTATGATCTTGCAGGCAAAAATATCTCCGCCCTGAATGTCGGCGGGGATTACTACGATTTCATTCGTCTGGACGAGCACCGGCTGGCGATCGGCCTGGGGGACGTCAGCGGGAAGGGGCTCGCAGCGTCCCTTGTCATGGCGAACCTGCAGGCAACAATCAGGGGGCTGGCGCTGTTCGACCCTGATCCCAAAGACTGCCTGGAGAGGGCGAACAAGCTCCTGTTTCGCAGCACCGATTCCCGTACGTTTGTCTCTCTCTTCTATGGCATCCTGGACACGAGGAGGCATACGCTTTCCTACGCCAGCGCCGGCCAGGACATGCCGATGCTGTTTTCGTCGGGCATGAAACCAACCCTCCTGAAGACGCGTGGAATCGCGCTCGGCATCAAAGAGGATGTTACGTACGCGAAGGAGGAAATCTCCATTTTGCCCGGAGACCGAATACTGATCTATACCGACGGAATTTCGGAAGCGATGAATGAAAAGATGGAAGAGTTCGGAAAAGAAAAGCTCCAGGCCCTTGTTCAACGCGCGCAAGGGGAACGTTCAGCGGCGTTGATAGACAATATCATTGCCGCAGTCAGCGCCCACGTCCGCTCTGCTTCCCAGAGCGATGACATGACTATTGTGCTGGTGCAACGCCTGACCGCCGCCGACGCGGGTACATCCTAGTTCTTTTGAACAAAGAGGATCAATGTTGAGGACTTTTCGTTTCACAGTGTTTCTCGCACTTCTGATCGTTTCGTTTGCCCCGGCGCAAGAAGATATGGGAGGCCCAGGAAGCGCATTGACTCTTGGCGTTGGCAACAACGGAATCTGCTTTGGCAATTCTCCGAGGCACAACGGTCTGCGCTTCAATTGGAGCGATGCCGGTGTGGAAGAAATCAATGGCCTCAACTTCACGCTGTGGAAGCCTTCCGATCCAATGTCTGGCACTATCAATGGTGTGTCGCTCGGTGTAGTCGCCTCGGGAGCAGCCACCCTCAACGGTATCTCCGTCGGCGGACTTGCCGTCATTGGAAGGAGCACAATCACAGGACTGTCGCTGGGCGGACTGGCAGTCGTGTCGCAGGGATCACTTGTTGGGGTCAATGTAGGGGGTCTCGCCGTCGTCGGTGCCGGTGAAGTAAAAGGACTGAAGAGCGTCAACACCATGGCCGGAATCTCGATCGGAGGATTGGCGGTTGTCACGGAGGGATCGACAGCCGGAGTTAGCATTGGCGGGCTGGCCGTCGTGGGAAAGGAAGCTCTTACAGGTGTGAATGTCGGCGGGATGGCTGCCGTCACTCAAGGAACGTTGAGTGGTATCAACTTAGGAGGTCTCGCTATTGTGGGCACTGGGGGCGTGAGCGGTCTCAGCTTTGGCGGATTGGCCGTCGTCTCCGAAGGTACTGTTCGCGGAGTCACCATCGGAGGTCTCGCGGTCTTGGGATTGGGGGGGATCAGAGGATTGACTGTTGGCGGAATCGGGATCGTTTCAAAAAAAGATATCGAGGGGCTGAATATTACTTTGGGAGATCTGCGAAGTGACAAACCGGATGACGAGATCACCATGCGGGGAATCAATGTCGGCGTTTACCGCATCAGAGCAAAGGAACTCTCAGGAATCAATGTCAGCGTCCTCATGACGATTGCAGAGAATACACGGGGACTTACGGTAGGGGGCTACAACCGGGTTGAGGGGACTCAACGCGGGATTTCCATCGGCCTGTTCAATCACGCGACCGAGCTCTTCGGTGTTCAGATTGGGATCATCAACTGGGCCGAGAACAATCCCGAGTATCTCAGGATCCTTCCCTTCCTCAATCTGCATTTCTGAGTTACGTGGGTTCGGTTTGCCAACAGCAAAGAGGCTGTCCCAAAAGTAATAACAACCCCTTGAGTTGCGTGGAGGTTCTTTCAGTCCCAACGATTTTGGAATCCTCAACGTGGTCGAAATGACATTTCGACCTACATATGGGACAGCCGCATCTTGTCTGGGTTAGGTATGTCGGAAATGATCTCTACGCTGGTGTCGCCGAACCGGGGCTCATCGCGCTCTTCATCTCACGCATGCCGAATTCGGTCGATGTGCCCTTGATGCAACGTTTTTCCTCACAGAAGTCCGCGTTTCTTCAGAAGCGGCTCGATTGTCGGTTTCTTTCCCCGGAAGCGCTCGTACATCTTCATCGCATCCTCCGATCCGCCCCGTTCGAGAATATTTTTGCGGAACGACGTTGCCGTTGCCTGGTCGAATAATCCCTTCTCCTTGAATGCCTCAAACGCATCTTCAACCAGGACCTCAGCCCAGATGTAGCTGTAGTAGCCGGATGAATAGCCGCCGCTGAAAATATGAGCGAAGTACGGACTCCGGTAGCGGACGACAATCTCCGGAATGAGCTCCAACTTGTCGAGTGATTTCTTTTCGAACATCGTACCGTCGACCGGCTTCGTGTCCGTCAGCGTGTGCCAGTCCATATCGAGGAATGAGGCGGCGAGGTATTCCACCGTCGTGAAACCCTGGTTGAATTTTCCCGCCTTCTGGATCTTGTCGATGAGCGACTGCGGAATGACTTCGCCAGACTTGTAATGGCGCGCGTACGATTTCAACACTTCGGGCTCAAATGCCCAGTTTTCCATGATTTGTGACGGCAGCTCCACGAAATCTCTCGGCACGGGCAGTCCCCTGTAGGTCACGTTCGAAAGGAGGCCATGGAGGGCGTGTCCGAATTCGTGGAAGAGTGTTCCCGCTTCTTCAAGACTCAGGAGGGCAGGTCGGTCGCCGGCCGGCCTGGAAAAATTCCCGACGTTGTACATCAGCGGCGTCACGAATGTTTCACCGACCCGCTCCTGCCGGCGGTACGAACTGCACCACGCGCCGGCGCGCTTCCCGGGTCTGGGGAAATAGTCGGTGTAGAGGATGCCAACGTGGGACCCGTCCTTGCGTTTGACTTCGAAAACCGTCACCTCGTCTGAATAGGTCGGAATATCCTTGCGCTCAAAGAACTCAATTCCATAGAGCCTTCCAGCGACGTCAAACGCTCCCTTTCTGACATTGTCGAGCAGAAAATACGGTCGCAGTTCGTTCTCGTCCAGATCGTATTTGGCTTTCCGGATCTTTTCCGCGTAATACCACCAGTCCCATGCTTCGAGCTTGAAACTCTTTCCTTCGCTTGTGATCATCGCCTGCATGGCGGCTCGTTCCTGCTTCGCCATCTTCAATGCGGGTCTCCAGATCTTGTTCAGGAACTCATAGACCGTCCTGGGGTTTTTCGCCATGTTCACTTCGAGAACAAAATCGGCGTGAGTCTTGTACCCCAGGAGATGTGCGCGCTCCACCCGCAGGGCAGCGATCTTCGCGACAATCTCCTTGTTGTCATATTGGTTACCCTGATCGCCACGCATGATATAGCCTTTCAACAACTTCTCACGCAGCGACCGGTTCTCACCATATTGCAAGAAGGGAAGCATGCTCGGCTTCTGCACCGTGAATACCCACTTCCCTTCGAGTTTTGCTCGCTTCGCGGCTTCTGCTGCGCCGTCAATGGCAGACTGAGGAAGACCCGCGAGGTCTTCCTGGCGGTCAACAATCAATTTGAAATCATTCGTTTCCTTGAGGACGTTTTCCTCGAACTTCAGCCGAAGCATCGACGATTCCTCGTTGATCGCGCGGAAACGCTCCTTCTTTTCGCCGGCGAGATTTGCCCCGCCGCGGACAAAATCCTTGTACGCGTTCTCAAGCAGTCTCAACTGTTCTGCGTTCAGGTGCGCTGTCTTGCGTTTTTCGTACACCGCTTTGACGCGTAGGAAGAGCTTCGGATTGAGATTGATGTCATCCCGGTGCTTCGAGAGGAGAGGCGTAACTTCGTTGGCGATTTTCTGCAGCTCATCGGTGGTGTTTGCACCGCGGAGGCTGCCAAAGACTGCATTCACCTTGTCGAGCAATGCGCCCGAATGCTCGAGAGCCACGATCGTGTTCTCGAACGTCGGTGGTTCGGCGCTGGTGATGATCGCTTCAATTTCCTCCTTATGCACCTCCATGCCTTTCAGAAATGCAGGCATGTAGTGTTCAAACTTGATGAGGTGGAAAGGAGGAGTCTTGAAGGGAGTTGTGTATTCGCTGAAGAAGGGATTTGAGCCGGTTGCCGCCTGATTCTGCTGAGCAACGCTGAGAGCAGAAAGAAGCGAGAGGCCCAGGCACACGAGGAGTGTGAGTCTCATAGAATGATCCTTCGAAGAAGTGGTTTGGTAAACGGTGCAGGGGTGGGAACAATATACGGGATTCTTGGAAAAAATAAAGTACGGGAAAGCGGGCAGGAAGGGTAAGGGTGGGTCGGCCCTCCGCGTGGGCCGACCCTGTATGCCGACGTCCGACGCGCTGAACTACTGCGCTATGGCCGCGGCTGCGTCATTGACGGCTTTCTGGAACTCTTCGATGGATTCGCCGAAGACTCTGACCGTCACACGTTTCTTCTCTTCTCCGTCAATCTTATTCTCACTGATGGAGAGGTATTTGTGGCCGTTCTTGGCTTCCTTGAGATCGATGAAGTACGTCGTGCGGCCCGAGCGGACCATCGTGGAGTAGAGAGCACTGGTATTAGGCATAGCAACCTCCGTACGGTTAGTGTATGAGTGTGGATTGTCCTTAGGGAGTTCTCTAAGGAACATGAGGAATCAGAAACGAGGAGAAAGAACCGGGGCGACAGACGAAGCAATGTTCCGCGGCGAAATCAGAAATGGCAACGAGTCAGTACTTGCGGAGATTCAGGGGCGAATATCGAATAGGATGCGTATGTGATTTGTGCGGAGTGCGGCTGGGTTCAGGTGGTTTGAGGAGGCACCGTGTCTGGGCCGTCAGTTCTCGGAGTTTCCGTAGAGACGGTGAATGGCGGCGACGATGGAGTCGCGAGAGGCAGATACGGCTTTGACTTTTGTCTTCTTCCCCAAGATGAAGCGTACGTCGGTCAGAAGCCTGCGGCGAAAAAGCTCGGGGACAGCGACAATGACGACGTCATTCTGCAACGATATCGGAATGATGGTCAGCTCCAGCGCAATTCGCTTGGAGATCAGCTTCAGAGCCGCGGGTTCCACATACACGGTGTTGAGGTCTATCATATGGATCACAGATGTCCGGTCAGAAAAGGAGGGATTATAACGAACTCCCCATGGAATACTGGAGAAAAAAAACGAGGCAGTCAAGCATTTTTTGCGAATACCGTGAAATCACGGTTTGTGAGAGCAGATTTCTTTGTTTTCTCTAAAGAATTCGCGATTATCAACTATGGGAATTCGATTTGCAGGTGGTTTTCAAGATTCATCTCCAGGTGTTACCCATCTTAGATTCAACGTCTCTCAGACGGTCGTTCCAGATCTGTGCGGCGGTCAGAAGAAAAACAGTCATTTTGCGCTACTTTTTTACTGCTCTTTCGTCTATTCTTACACTTCAGGTACTACGGCATCGAAATCGTTTTTCATAATCATCTCTCACGTCTCATTTCCCAATCAAGGAGGACTCCCGACATGATGAAACGCGTACTCTGCGTTGTCGTGCTCGTGCTCGTGGTCGCGTCGTTCGGTGTCGCACAAATGGCGCCCGAAAAGGTTGACACAATCATGATCAACAAGATCAAGGAAGAAGGATTGAAGAAATCTCAGGTGATGGACATCCTGAGCGTTCTCAGCGACGTCTATGGCCCAAGGCTGGCCGGCTCACCGGACTACAAGGAAGCGGGAGCGTGGGTGAGTCAGAAGCTCGCTTCGTGGGGATTGCAGAATATTCACATGGAGAAATCCGGACCGGTCGCAAAAGGGTGGACGCTGAAGCGTTTCTATATGACGGCTCTTCAACCAAAGGGCTTCCCGATCACGGCGTACCCCAAGGCGTGGACACCGGGCATCAAGGGATCTGTAACCGGCGATGTTGTATTCCTGAACGTCAAGAACGAAGCTGAGCTGGAAAGCTACAAAGGAAAACTGAAAGGGAAGATTGTCCTTATCAGTCCCGTACGCGAAGTCCCAGCACACTTTGAAGCAGAAGGACACCGGTTGACGGACGCCGAGTTGCTGAAAATGGCGAACGCAGGATTGCCGGAAGCCGGCGGCGGGCGCCGCGGGCAATTCGGCCAGATGACTCCGGCAGCGCGCGACTCAATGATGCGTGCCATGATCAAGCAGAGCCAGCCGGATGCTGATGAAGCAACCATCACGAGAATTATCGCAGAGCGGACGGAAGCTCAGACTATCGGTCCGAAGAAACTCGAGTTCTGCCAGAAGGAAGGCGCGCTCGTGGTGCTTGACGCAGGACGAGGGGACGGAGGCACCATTTTTGTCGCTTCGGCGACCGTTCCACAGCCTGCAGGGACACCGTTCAATGAACGCGTCAGCGCGTATGACGCGAAGGCTCCGCAGATTGTTCCGCAGGTCACCGTCGCCGTAGAGCAGTACAACCGGCTTGCACGGATGATCGAAAACGGCCAGAAGGTGAAAGTGGAAATGGCTCTGGATGTCGCCTGGACGCCGGCAGATTCGTCGTTCAATGTCATTGCTGAAATCCCGGGCACCGATCTCAAGGACCAGGTCGTCATGGTGGGTGGTCACCTGGATTCATGGCAGGGGGGCACCGGTGCATCCGATGACGGCACCGGCGTTGCCGCGTCGATGGAAGCTGTCCGTATTCTCCAGGCGCTCGGTGTCAAGCCGCGCAGGACAATTCGTATTGGACTCTGGGCTGCTGAAGAGGAAGGCTTGATTGGTTCGCGCTCATATGTCGCTCAGCATTTTGGTGAGCGCACAGGCGGCGGTGGCGGCATGGCGGCGATGATGGGAGGGGGCGGAGGCGAACTGAAGCTGAAACCTGAGCATGAAAAACTCTCGGTCTATTTCAATCACGACAACGGATCGGGCAAGTTCCGCGGTATTTATCTGCAGGGGAATGAAGCAGCCCGAACAATTTTCCGTGCGTGGTTTGCACCGTTCGCTTCGTTGGGAGCGACCACGATTACACTTCAAAATACAGGTGGAACTGACCACCTGTCATTCGATGGCGTTGGATTGCCTGGGTTCCAGTTCATCCAGGATCCGTTGGAATATGATACGCGGGTTCACCATTCTACCGCCGACGTGTTCGAGCGAGTTCAGGGGGACGATATGAAGCAGGCATCGACGATCATGGCTGCATTTCTGTATAATGCGGCGATGCGCGATGAAATGTTCCCGCGCAAGCCGGCAGCTGCGCCGCGGCCAGCACGTACCGGCGGTAACTAGTCGTTGTTCAGAACGCTCCTGTTCATGCCAGATTCAAGGGGCATGGGCAGGAGCGTTTTCCTTTCTACTCCCGTTCTGCATTCATGCTACCTATGAAGAGTACCCGAACAATCCTCCTCGTTGCCCTTTTTGCCGCTGCATTTGCCTTCGTTGAATCAAGCGTTGTTGTCTACCTGCGTCAGATCTTCTACCCGGAAGGGTTTGCATTTCCTTTGAAACCGGCGATCATGTCGAACGTTGCCGTGGAACTTGTGCGCGAGCTGGCCACGATTGTCATGCTCATCACGGTGGGATTCATAGCAGGGATGACCCGATGGCAGCGTTTCAGCTACTTCCTGATCGGATTCGGCGTGTGGGATATCTTCTATTACGTCTGGCTGAAACTGGTCCTCGATTGGCCGGCGTCGGTCTTCGATTGGGACATCCTATTTCTCATCCCATTTCCCTGGATCGGGCCTGTCATTGCGCCGGTCGCAGTTTCGGTGACGATGATAGCTGGTGGGTGGTTGATTCTTCACAGAGAAGAAAAGCACGGTCCGTTCCAGGCATCCCGGACCACTATCGCTCTTGCCCTCCTCGGTTCGGCGGCAATTCTTGTCTCCTTCATGCTCGACACAGATGCTGCGGTTCGATTTCAGTATCCGAAACCGTATCACTACGAACTCCTGACGCTTGGCATGGTCTGCTACGGTGGCGCATTCGCATCAACGGTCCGAAGTTTCAGGAAAAGCTGATAATGAGTGTCGTTGACGCTACTACGGCAGAGTTGGGAGGATGAAGTCAGGAGGCGCTGGATGGGGCTGGTTTGAACCTATCCCAGAGATATGAGAGCGTAACCGACCCGACGATCAGGACCACGAAGTACACATTCATGATATTCCGTCCGACCAGATAGAACGGCGCGAGCGTCACCAGTGTATATACGTAGGGGTAACACAAAACCGCCAGGTCCCGCCATCGTCGTCGTGTCAGCCAGAGGCCGGCGAGGAAACACCCTGTGAACAAGCCGTCGACAATCATCAGCATGATTTTTCCGAAGGATGTATTCAGCGTTCCCGTCACATGCTGTGGAAGCTGCGGCTGAAAGAACAACTCCCGCCCGATTTTTGGAAACACGAACACGACTCCCCGCTTCAGTACTGAGCCTGCATACAGGAACGGGTGGATGCTGACGTATGTCAGAGCTTCGCGTTTCAAGACCTGCTCATAGTAATCGGTTTCATACTGTGCGCTGGAGTCGAGGGACCGGGCAAAGCGGATGATTGTTTCGTCATCGTCGCGTACTGCGTATGGGTTCGGCATCTGACCCACTCCGGCCCAGAAGGAATGCCAGAAGACTCCCCGCGTGGCCATGAACTTGTTGAAGACCACGTAGTTGCGAACAACCAACGGCGAAAAGGTCAGCACAAATCCGACGAGGAGCAGAAAAGAAAAGCGCAACGCTTCCCGCGGCGGTCTCATCACGAACACCATGGGTATCATCAGGATGACAAACAGCAGAACGGTGGACCGCATCCACGCCACGATACCGGTTGCGATTCCGATGCCAAGGATGCGCCACCACGTGTGTGGTCCGGAACCGATTGCGGTCAACTGGTAGACTGTGATGATAAACAGAAACGTTACCCAAATATCCCGGTGCGGGCGCACCGCCAGCTCGATGCCGGGGATGAAGCACGCGTAGGCAAACGCTGCGATGAGGCCTGTTCGTTCGTTGAAGACCTGCCTGCCGATCCGATAGACAAACCAGCACATCAGCACATCGAGCAGTACCTGCAGGAGGCGCACATACCACCAACGGTGAGAACCGGTGATTTTCCATATCGCTGCGAGGAGGAGCCCATACCCACCTTCGTCATTGTAGAGCGGAACAAGGTGCTCCTGCGCTGGGGGCGGAAAGTCCTGCTGATCGATGAGTCTCGATTGTGTGGTGCACTCGCGCAGGTAGTCCTGAAGATGCTGCTGGTCGAGCTGAAACCAGTGACCGTTCAGGATGTTGCGAGCGACTTCGGCGTGCATCAGATAGGAAGCTGCAAAATCGAGGTTGTTCCAATTCCGGTAGAGAAAGCCGAGCCTCACGAAAAGCGCAAGGGCGAGAACAGCGAAGAGAAGCCTGGAAAACCGTCGAGTTGAAGTGCTGGCCATCAGAGGACTGGAAATGGTTGTAGGCTCCGGCGCGGCTTCAGAAAACCGCTCAGATGCAATAGAACGAAGGCCTTAGGATTTGCGGGCATCGTCTAATCCGATGGCGTTTCGTACGATGTACAACGGACGCCGCTTCGTCTCGTCATAGACACGAATCAGGTATTCTCCGAGGATTCCGATGCTGATCAGCTGCACACCTCCGAGGAACAGAATGACGATCACGAGCGAGGTCCATCCCTGCACGGTATCATTTGTGAAGAACCGAACATAGAGGGAGTACATTCCGTACAGAAAGCCAACGATCGAAGCGAAAAGACCAAGGTAGGTCACCGCGTGCAGCGGCGCAGCGGAAAACGAGATAATACCATTGAACGCGAGCTTCATCATCTTGCCGACGGTGTATTTGCTTGTTCCCGCGGCACGGGGATCAGCCGTATACGGGACTCCGATGGTAGAAAAACCAAGCCAGCCAATGAGCCCGCGCAGGAACCGATCGCGTTCTTCAAGCGTGTTCAGACTCCTGACAACCGAACGATCCAGGAGACGAAAATCGGCAGCGAACGGCTGCACGGGAGTCTCCGAAAATGCATTGATGATCTTGTAGAACAGCCGGGAGGTCATCTTCTTGAAAAATGTTTCATCAGCTGTCGACTCGCGCGTTGTGTAGACGATTTCATATCCTTCACGCCACTTCTCAATCAAGGTCGGAATGAGGGATGGGGGATGCTGGAGATCTCCGTCCATCGTGATGACGGCGTCGCCCGAGGCGTAGTGGAGCCCGGCGGTCAGCGCAGCTTGATGGCCGAAATTGCGGGAAAAGGAGATTGCTTTTACGTTCCTGTCGCGTTGCTGAAGATCCTTGATCGCCAGGAAGGTTCCGTCCGTACTGCCGTCATCCACGAAAAATGTTTCAAAATTGTAAGGGAGACCGTGAATCGCCTTCTTGAGATGATCGAAGAGAATGGGGATGTTCTCCACCTCGTTGAAGACGGGAATGACGACGGAGACAGTCGGCAGATTCTTTCGGGACGGCGGGTTCTTTTTCACAGTGCGTGTCGGTCTTTCTGTGAGGTGTGTTTAGGCGGCAGTGTCCCGGCTCAGCGTGATCTGGATTTCGGCTGGAACGATGGCGTTGAGCGAAATCTTCAACGTCTTGTTCCTTTCCTTCACACCATAGCTCCGGGAGTACCAGGTGTCTTCGGGAGAAAACTCCCCCCGGCTAACGGATACAATATAACGTCCGTTTTGATTCCTTGCTATGGCTTTTTGGGGGCCCGTTAGCTCGAGAGAAACACCGGGCGCGAAGTGAAGATAACTCTCAAACAAATGCGATCCCGATCCCAGGAGTGCGTCTGTCACAATGAGAGAGAGGGGGGCTTTTGCGAATTCGAATCTTCTCCGGTGCGTGATCCGCGAGGGGAGGGAGAGATACGCGGAGTGTTCCACTTCCAGTACGTCCCGTTCGGCGTCGGAACTCCATGTCAGTATCTTTGGATTGGTGTCATCGGATTGGATTGACCACAAGCCCGTGAAGTCGGCGATTTCCTTCTTGTCGACGACCAGCGTGTTGTGCGCTTGTGAACGCCGAAACTCGTTTCTCAGGTAGACGTCCGCCGAATACGTGAACGTTCCTGAGTCCACGATGAGTGGGGACCCGTCGCACCAGAACTCGAAGCTGAAGGTGTCGTTGTGTCCGTGTCCGCCGCGGCCGAGCATGCCGATGTCACCGGCATCGACGAACAGGTGGACTTCACCGCTTCGCATCACATAGTATCCGCCGTCGGGAAAATCCTTCGATTCGGCCGCACTTACCGATGCCTGCAACCGCTGATGTTTTTCGAACCCTTCGCCGCCAAAGAGCCAGAGCGCGTCCTGTGTAAAACGTTCTGCCGTAGAACGGAAATCCGCCCGATCGAAAAGGAGAGCTCCCACCGACAGAGCGTGCCGATGGTCGTTGAAATCCTCGCGGGTTGAAAACTGAAACAGACGTGCGTCGTCAGCGTCACCCACAACCGGAGAAGAGCCGTCGGGTCTGGTGTAAGCCTGGACGAACTCAAACATCTTCTCCAGCCGCTTCGTGAACGCCTCTTCGAGGGGAATCTTGTTATTGCGGCACAGGATTGCCGCGGTATAGAAGAGTTCGAGGACCAGCCGGTGATATCCGACCGATTTCTCGTAGTTCACACCGTCCGGGTACACCTGGGTCTGCATTTCTTCCTGCAAAGTTCGTGCTCCCCACTCGGTCCATCGCGCCCCAAACGGAGCCGGGCGGAAGAAGACTCCCATCATCAGGAGCCCAACGACGTCCGCCAGCAGATGGTTGCCATTGCGCTTCGCGTACTCAAGATGACTTTCCACGTAACGTCCGTGGGAATACAGGCTCTTCAGAAACTTCAGCCAGAAATCATCCGTCAGTGATTTTGAATCACAGAAGAAATAGTAGCCCGCGATCCAGTTACAGGCACGGAGGGCCACCTCCATTGCGATGCTCCAATTTGGACCGCGTCCAACGGGGTTTTTCTGAATCCAGTCTTCGACCAGTTCGCCGAACTTGCGTGCATATTCTTCGTTTTGCGTCGCCCAATACGCCTTCCCCAGCCACCAAACCTGATGGAATCGGTTCAACTCCCATACGATCTTGATATCCGATGGTTTGCCGATATCGAGCAGCTCGCCGGCGGAAAGAGGTTTCATCGGCCAGATCCTACCGCTGCTGAAATCTCTTTGCCAGTGGATGCTCTCGCCGAGGCTGGTCTTGCCAAGGCCGAAAGCCTCAAATTTGTTTTCGAGGACATCCTGGGCGTCAGAGAGAACTTCCTCGTACGGCTGCGTTTGTGTAAGGAGATAGAGGAAGAAGTCCTTCTTGTTGCGGGGGTGGAAGAAGAATCGGAGCCGCGCTGACTCGTGGAAGTCCAGGAGAAAACCAGCCGGGTCCTGTCGCAACGGAAATGTGTTTCGGAACTCTGCGTCCGACAGCCGCTCAACCCGCGTACGTCCATGCCATTGCCACATCAGGGGATTGATGAGGCGATGCATGATACGTCGGATATGGACTTGTATCATCGGCGTGCGGAGGAAAGTAAGGAAGAATCTCAACTGACTGCGAATTCGCGCATCCAGAGCTCGAGATTCAGGAAACGCCAGGTGTCGCTGCTGGCCAACGGCAATGTCGATTGTTCAAAATCATGTGCGAACTTCTCCGTCAGCAGAAAACGTCCTGCGCGCAGCGGCTGCTGACGAAGCAGTGTCCGGAAATCGCCGTGAAGTTCACGCATCCAAAGCTCCTCGGGAGTCACGAACCCCATCTTGTCCCGTCTCCACTGGATGTCTTTAGGGAGCAGGCCTTCCATCGAGCGGCGAAGAAGATACTTCGACCAGCCCTCATGGATTTTGTACACCGCCGGGACATTCATCACGAATTCGATCAATCGGTACTCGACAAAGGGAACTCGCGCCTCGATGGAGAACGCCATCGAATTTCGATCTTCGTAATGAAGCAGCTGCTGGAGGTTGAAGCGTGTTTCCTCCTCCCACAGTCGACGTTGGAGACTGAAGTCGCTCTTCGTCAGGGCTGTCGCACGGTTGGCGCTTCGGGAAGCGAAGTCGCTATTGATGTAGCCCGATACGCCAAGGAATTCGCTCCGCAAGTTTTTCGGTACGAGGGACTTGGCGAGCTTCTGCAGAATCGGCTTCGCCAGGCTCGCCATTGAAAGGCCGGTCACGCCTTGAGTCGAACTGATTTCACGAAGCAGGTCGCCGAACCGAAGCTCTTTCATAAGCTGGCCATGGAAGACAGGGAAATGCCAGCGGTAGCCGCCGAGCAATTCGTCGCCCCCCTGACCGTCGAGAAGCACCTTGATCTTGTTCTGAGAGGCGAGTTTCATCACGTTCCACTGTGCGTACATCGAAGTGGAGATCACCGGCTCGTCGTGCGCCCGTACGAATGCGGGCAGATCAGCCCGTAAGCCTTCGCTGGACGGTTGAATGAAGAACGGTGCGGCATGTGTCTGGCCGATGACGCTCTGAACGAACTGATCTTCGCTGAACCGCGCATCGGCGTACGTCGCGGTGAAGGTCTTCTGCCGGTCGCCGACAATTGAGCGGCTGACACCCTCTGAACCAAAAATCAGCTGGTTACCCGTGCAGACAATCGATGATGAATCGAGTCCGCCGCTCAGGCAGCTTCCAATGGTCGCGTCGGTGCGAAGGTGGAGCCTGATCGAGTCTGTGAATCGCTCGCGGAATTCATCCACGTATCTGCGGCATTGCGCCTCGTCATACGTACCGGCATCCGGCGAATAGGTGAGCTGGTAATACTGGTGGGTCCGCAAGCCCGACTTATCGATCTGGAGCCAATGACCGGGGCGGAGCTGGTAAATGGATTCGAAAAACGTTTGATCGGTATGGTCGATGATCCTGTGCGCGAGATAGTCGTAGACCATCCCGCCGTTCGCAACGCGGGGTATTTCGCGGGATTCGAGCAACGCCTTGATCTCAGACGCGAACAGGAGCGTTGTGCCGTCCCACCAATAGTAGAACGGTTTAATCCCGAACCGATCGCGCGCACAAAACAGTTTCCGCTGCTTGGTATCATAGAGCGCAAATCCCCACATCCCGTTGAGCCTGTTGACGCACTCGGGACCCCACGCGGTGTAGGCGTGGAGGATGACCTCTGTGTCGGATTGTGTGCGGAAGACAAACCCGGCTGCCTGAAGTTCTTTCCGTAGTTCGATGTAGTTGTAGATCTCGCCGTTGAAGACGATCCAGACGGTTCGATCTGCATTCGTCATCGGTTGATGCCCGGTGGGGGAGAGATCGATGATGCCGAGACGTCTCCAGCCGAGGGCGAGATTGGGAGAGTCGTCAAACCTGAAAGGGGCGTTGATATCCGGGTTGGTGATTTCGGGGACGGTGTCGCTTCCACGGAACGGCTGCACCTTTGCAGATGCTGTGTGAGCAAGCAAGAAACCCTCGTCGTCCGGTCCGCGATGCCGCAGTGCGGTGGTCATCCGTACGAGGAGACCGCTGTCAGCAGGTTTCCCTTCAGGAGAAAATATTCCGGCTATTCCGCACAAGGAGTTCTTAGTTCCGAGTTGTGAGTTTGAAGTTGAGGACGGTTCACTGTTTACTGTTCACGGTTCACCGCGGCTGGTACTTCGGTTCTGACTGGCTCTGCGGCTTCAGAAGTAGATTGACTTGAATTCGTCTTTGTTCTCCTTCACCCACGCGGCGAGGAGTTGCACGCCATCTTCGACGCCGATCTTCGGTTCCCAGTCAAACTCATTCTTCGCCTTGCGGATATCGCAGATGAAGACTCTTTGATCGCCCGGACGCCAGTCGCCAAACGTATAGGTCAGCTTCTTGCCGAAGAACTTCTCGAGGTACGCGATCAGTTCCAGAAGCGACATCTTCTTCTGCGGCCCGCCGCCGATGTTGTAGGCTTTCCCGGAGGTTTTGTTGATCTGCTGCGTCGCCATGTCGTATGCCCGGACGAGGTCATCGATGAACAGGACGTCGCGGACCTGTTTCCCGTCGCCATAGATCGAGAGGGCGCGGTTGAACATGGCAGAAATCGTGAAATGTGCGACCCAACCCTGATCTTCAACGCCGAACTGCCGGTATCCATAGATGCAGGACTGGCGGAATACCACGGTCCGGAGGCCGTAGATCCTGGAATAGTCGATCATATACTGATCTGCCGTTCCCTTGCTGCAGCCGTAGGGAGAATGGAAATCGAGTTGTTCGCTCTCGGAGACTCCCTGCGGAAGGGTATCGTAGTCATAGACTCCGTTCCGCTCCACAATTTTCACGTGCTCCATCCCGCCATAGACTTTGTTCGTTGACGAATAGAGGACGACCGGCTTGTTGCCGGAGAGCCGGATTGCCTCGAGGACGTTGAACGTCCCGAGCGCGTTAATTTCGAAATCTTCCCGCGGGTCCACAACGGACGTGGTCACGGCTACCTGGGCGGCAAGGTGAAAGACAATGTCCGCCTTGCCCACTGTCGACTTGAGCTTATTGAAATCAATGCGGGTGTCCCCCTGCACGACCGTCAGGTTCTCTTTGTACTTCGTCTGCAGCCACTGAAGGTTTTGCAGTGTTCCCTTGCGGGAGAAGTTGTCGAACACTGTGACGTGATGTCCGTTCTTCAGGTAGTAATCTGCAACATTACAGCCGATGAATCCAGCCCCGCCGATAACGACAATGTTCATTTCTCTCTCGGACCTTTCTTGCCCTTAGTGGCCGATTACGGAGCGCACGTCGGCAAGCAATGTGCGCTCGTGGATGTCAAATGTGAAATTCTCGAGGATGCGTGCACGCGCTTTCTTTCCAAGCTCGGGCGAGGCCAATGCGCGCCTGATTGCCTGCGCAGTTGCCGGTACATCTCCAAACGGAACAAAGAATCCTGCATCCCCGACAACTTCAGGGAGTGCTGTAGTGTTTGTCACGACCGGTATGCATTCGCATGACATCGCCTCGGCGTTGGCAATTCCAAATCCTTCGTGTGCCGAAGCCTGCACGTACACTGTCGCCCGCTGATAGTAATGAAGCAACTCCTCGTCGAATATGAACTTGTCCTGGAAGCGGACATTTGCCGGAGCTGTGCGGCGCGCGTCCGCGACGGCAGCATCATTGCTCGTTTCACCGATCAGGACGAACTGAGCCTCGGGGATGGAGCGAGCGCTTTCGATCATCGTCCGCAACCCTTTCTGGATGAGGGTGCTCTCGTTCACCTGAAAGCATACCGTGATTACCAGCGGCTCTTTTGGTCCGGACGGTTTGAAATACTCCGTGTCGATGCCGAAGTAGAGCGCCTTGGAGCGCTTCGGCTTCGCATACTTAAGAACGTCGCTCTTCGAGAATTCCGAGAAACAGAGGACAAGGTCGACCATGAAAAGTGCATATCTCTGAGCGATCCGTTTCCACCAGGTCTTCATTTCTCCCCAATCGATAACCGGGACGTAGGTCGTGTCGTACCCGCCGGTAATGACGACGACTTTCTTTCCGAACAACTTCGCCAGCGTAACGACAAACGGCGCATAGATCGGAACCGAGAAGTACATCAGCACCATCAATACCTCTCCCTTCAAGAGCAGCGAAAGGAGCCGGAAAAGGAGGACCAGTTTTCGCGGAAAGGGGAGTGTATCGACGCCGAGGATTTCCGTCGGATAGTGCTTCGCGAGGATCGCGGCATCGCTGCGAACGAACGGGGACCTTGCCCCTGGACAGATGATCAGTATTTTCTGGCGGCTATTCATGTTTAGGGGAGATCATTTCTCGGCGATGAGAACGAGCGTTTCCTTCACTCTCATGCCGAGCGAATAGAACAAAGATTGAACCTTGAGCGCTCCCTCGATGGAAAGAAGGCCGCGCTGGTTGAGCAGTTTTGTGAGCGGTATTCCGGTATAGGAAGACTGCACCTTGTAGCGGGAGAAGCCGGCGTCGCAAGCGACCCGTTCCAGGCTTGTCGATGTGAAGGGCCGGATGTGGGTATAGTCGACATAGAATTCAAAACCCACGGCGCGGACATTCGGTGTTACAATGACTGCCCGCCCGCCCGGCTTGAGCACTCGCAGACATTCCTTCATAAGAAAGAGGGGCTGTTCAACGTGCTCGATGACATGCTGGCAGTCGATGGAGGTGAACGAAGCGTCCTTGAACGGCAGGCCGGGTTGAACATCAACCTGAGCCACGGTGAATCCCTTGTCGCGTGCAATCTTTAGCGCGTCGAAATCATAGTCGATGCCGATCTTCCGCTCGCCGCCAAACTGCGTGTGGTGGCCGACGCTGCAACCGATTTCAAGAATCGGACCCGCCGATGCCCCGTGGAACCGCTCAAAGTAGAGCCGTTCCGAGAGGTATTGCGGTCGCTCGGAGAATTGCTTGATGTAACTCTTCATTTCGGTTTTGGTATCCCGGGTTAGTTGTTTCCACGGCCAATCCGCTGACGCAATCGGGCGGCGATGCTCCGGAAATCCATCGACATCGACTTCAAGATTTCCAGAAATTCCGAAGTCGTCATGTTCGAGACCCGCCAGAAGACACCGACGGTCATGATCGACGACATCGTGTATGAAATGCCGGAGGCGAAAGCGGCGCCGGACATACCATACCGTGGAATCAACAAAATATCAAAAATGACCGTGAATAGAAACGAAATAAACGCTATCGCGGCGTTGTACCCGGGCTTTCCGGCAGCCGTCAGGTACGTTGCGAGGACATTTGTGAGGGAAAAAATCACCACGCCCGGGAGAAGGAAGAGAAACGGGTTAATGGAGCCGACGAACCGGGGAAGGAGAATTCTTATTACTGGCGGCCCGATCAGGAACGCAGCGATACCTGCAGCCAAAGAAACCGCGAACGTCGCGACGACCGCCTTGACCGCGATCATCTTGGAGTGGGCATGATGTCCTGCGAGCGTCGGCAGAAGAACGGCGGCCATCGAAGCAGAGAGGAGCCATACGGATTCGGCGAACGTTTTCGAGTAACTGTAAATGCCGACCCCCCCGAGCCCGAGAAAATAACTGACGATGAACGCATCAAGCCGATAGTTGAAAAACTGCGTCAGATTGCCAACGTGGATTGTGGCAGAAAACCCAACGAGTTCGCGGTATTCATGCCAATGGAGGCGCGCACGAAGAACCTCCCCCAGAGGCGGAAACGATGTGTAGATGATGATACCGAAAGCGAGCAGGAAACTGGCCGCAAAGAGCCCGATTGCGATCGTCACCGTCAAGGCATGAAGTGCATAGAGAATTGTGAGCGTGATGGCGAGGGCTCCCTGACTGCTGAGCGAAATGTAGTTGTTCAGGCTGATCCTGTTCTCGCCGACAATGATCCCCTGGGCAAACTGGGAAAAAAAGACGACGGGGATAATGCAGAGCGATGCGATGACAGCCGGCGTCATCTTGTCGATCGGGAAGAGGAAGTTCAGTCGAAGGATGTAGACGAGAAACAGGAGCCCGAAACTGAGAACGCTGATTGGAATCGTGAGAATAATTGACGCCCGTGTGAGCTGGGCGCGACTGAATTTCTTCTGAGCTCTAAAATAGGTGTTCGTACCTGGAATGCCGAAGTTCAAAACGGTTGTGATCGTGGTGATAATCAGGACGAGGAGGAAGTACTCTCCGCGTTCGGCTATCTCGAGAGCGTTGCCCAGGACGACGGCAATAACCATGCCGACGACGAACTTCAGGACGAAGTTTGAAACTGCAGTATGAAGAAAATTACGTCCGAGGATTCCCATATTCACTAGTCTTGAGAAGAAATTTCACCACTGAGCCGAAGGCTCATGCGCCTTTGGCGCAAAAGGCACAAAGAATTTGTAGACAAAGATGACTTCGTGCTCTTTGTGCCTTCGTGGTTCGCTTCTTGAATACCATATTAGACGGATCCGGCAGCGAGTATGGCATCAATCTGCCGGACCCGTTCCGACCAGCTGTTGCGTTTGGCGATCTCTTTCCGTTTCAACATCAGCGCTGGTGACTCCATGGACAGAGCTTCTGCAATGGCAGCAAGAACTTCCTGTTGAGAAGTTCCATTGATGACGACGTCGCGATCATACTCCTTTGGTCCAACCGTCGAAACGACGCACTTGCCGGCTGCGAGATACTCATAGAACTTCAACGGGGCAGCGTAGTATGTCGACACTTCCCCCTTGATATAGGGGAGAAGGCACACATCAAACGCGTTGATATATGCGGGAAGTTCTTCGGGGCGCTTCGATCCAAGGAAGTGAACGTTCGGCCGCCGCCTGAGGTTTTCGATGTGCGCGTAGAACTCAGACCGGCTCTCGCTCACCGGCCCGACCAGAACGAAGTCCCAATCGGGTTTCTGGTCAGCCAGAAACCGGATGAGCTCGAGGTCGAGCATGTAGCGAATAACGCCCGAGTACCCTATGACAGGTTTCCCGGAGGGCATGTCAACAGGCCGGCCAACGTTCGCTCCGGCTGCCCGGTCAAAAAGCGCGTAATCCACCCCATGGCAGATTGTGTGAACGGATTTATGAAAGCGGGATTTCTCTTCCGAGAGCTTGTCTGAAACGGTAAAGGTGACGTCGACCTTCTGCAGGACTTCCCGCTCGAGCGATACAATTCGCTGCTGCAAGGTTTTTGAGTCGACGAGGAGACTGAAGGCATCGTTGCAGAAATAGAGTGAGAGCGATTCACCAAGCTTGCCGATGAGCGGACTGGCGTTGTAGGCAAAGATCCAGAGAATTGGATCGTGGAATCCGAGGCGCTTCATTGCCTGACGGAGAAATGATCGTTCGAGATTCCAATTCGTCCGGCTGATTCCGGCGCTGAATTCACCGCCGGGTATAAATGGAATCGTAGAAAGAAGATAAAGATTGTCTGCCTGACGCCGGGGACCCTTGAGGAATCGGAGCGCACGGGAAACATTGGGTTTCTGGATGAATTTGGAGAGCGTGTATTGCGATTCGACGAACAGAACCCTGTTTCCCTGGCGAGCCAGCTCTTCGGATAAGAACTGTCGAATCCGCTTGGGACCTTCCCAATCAGAAATGGAAATAATGACGATGTCTTTGTTCTTCAGGAATGTGCCCGCGGGTGAGGCCATCGATCAGACCAATTTGCTGGCAGAATTCGAACGGCAGGCGTTGATCAGTATATCGCAAATGAACGTGACTTGATCAGCGGTCAGTTCGGGGTACATCGGCAGACTCAGGATCTCGCCCGCAAAACGTTCGGCCACAGGATATGAACCCGCAGGAAGTCCCAGGTATTTGTACGCCGGCTGCATGTGGAGTGGAATCGGATAATGAATTCCTGTCGCAATCCCCGCTTCCTTGAGTGCCTGCTGTACTTTTTCACGCTGCCGGACGCGGACGACATACAAATGAAACACGTGCGTTGCGTCGGGGTGGACAACGGGGGTAACGATCTCCGCCGCCCTGGAAAGCAGCTGTGAGTACTGCGCAGCGTGCTGCTGACGCCGTTGCGTCCAAGCCCGAAGGTGGCGCAGCTTCACATCGAGTACCGCTGCCTGCAGCGTATCGAGGCGGCTGTTGTATCCTTCCATCTCGTGCTCGTACTTTTTCAGCCGGCCATGGTTTGCGAGCATGCGGACTTTGTTCGCAAGCGCTTCGTCGTTTGTCGCGATCGCTCCGGCGTCGCCGTACGCCCCGAGGTTCTTGCCAGGATAGAAACTGAAACACGCGATTTTCCCCAGAGTCCCGACGGACTTTCCCTTGAAACTTGCCCCGTGGGCCTGTGCGGCGTCTTCGACGACGGCCAGGTTGCGGCGAGCGGCGATCTCGTTGAGCGCGATCATTGCAGCAGGTTGGCCATACAAATGTATGGGTATGATCGCTTTTGTGTGCGGCGTGATCTTCTCTTCAATCTTACTGACGTCGATCGTGTAAGTCTGAGGATCGTTGTCAACGAATACGGGTCGGGCACCTGTCGCCGAGATTGCCTCGGATGTTGCGATAAATGTATTGACCGCGGTGATAACCTCGTCACCTCTTCCTATTCCCAGGGCGAGCAATGATAACTGAAGGGCGTCTGTGCCGTTAGCCAGTCCGACCGCGGAACGGGTTCCGCAGTATGCCGCGAAGGATTGTTCGAATTTCGAAACGGCGCCGCCGTTAATAAAGTCTGTTTCATCCAGCACGAGTTGAACGGCGCTGTCGATTTCCGTCTTGATGCCTGCATATTGAGCTTTCAAGTCAACCAAAGGAATCTTCATTGACGCTCTCCGTACGGAAGGTTGGACACGTCGTTGATGACCTTCGCCGGGTTTCCCGCCACAACTTTGTTCGCAGGGACATCTTTTGTCACGACCGCACCGGCACCGACAAGCGCGTTCTCGCCAATCGTCACTCCGGGCAGCAGGGTCGCGTTGGCGCCGACCTTTGCATTCTTTTTTACCACTGCACCTTTGAGCTCATTCTTGACATTCTGGGAAAGCGGATACGCGGCGTTGGTGATGACTACATGTGGTCCGATCCACGCGCCGTCCTCAAGAATCGACATTTCAGGCACAAATGCCTGGGAATGGATGCGCACGTTATTCCCCATCCGCACATGGTGCTCGACCACGGATGAGGTCCCGATACTGACGTTGTCACCGAACTGGTTTTCTTCGCGCACCAAAACGTGGTGCCCCGTCTGGAAGTTTTTCCCGATAATGTTGCCGGCGTAAATCACCGTATGAGAGCGAAGAACCGCCCCATCGCCGATGATGGTCGGGAGCTCACCGGGCTTCTTGCCGCGGGGAGGAACGCCGATGATGACATATTCCCCGATCACCGCGTCCTTGCCGATTTGAACATTAGGGTAGATTTTGTGGTCCATAGTTTACGCCTTCGGGCCGATATTCGCTTGCGCGTAGATTCTCTCGATCACTTCGACAGTTTTCAACCCCTCGAGACCACCGGTTGCGACCTCGTGATTGTTTGTAAGAACGTCGAGCACGTTCTGGTAGACCTTGTCGTGATTCGACATCGACCCCTGATAGAAACCGTAGTCGTTGGCCGGAGCTGAATGCTCCACGTTGGTGATCTCGTATCCCTCGATGCACTGATATTCGAGCGCGTTGAGGTATTGGCCGCCAATTTTTACTGTTCCCTTGTCGCCAAACAGGGTGATCGAGCCTTCCATGTTCTTTTTGTAGCTGTTCACGGTGTAATTGATTGTACCGAGCGCTCCATTGGTGAACTCCAACGCAACAACGCCGGTATCTTCAAAGTCGATCGTTGATTGATGAAAGAAATTCCCCGTCAGTACGTGGAGAGGTCCAATGTCACCAACCATCCAGATCAGGAGATCGACAAAATGGCTGAACTGCGTATACAAGGTGCCGCCGTCGAGATCGAGCGAGCCCTTCCAGTCGGATTCCTTGTAGTATGCATCTGTCCGGTTCCAGAAACAGTTGAGTTGAACATTGACGATGCGTCCGAGCCGTCCCTCGTCGACTGCTTTTTTCAGCGCGGCAATCGGAGGATTAAACCGGTTTTGTTTCACGACAAAGAGCTTTCTGCCCGAGCGCTTTTCTTCCTCGATCATCCTTCGGCAATCGGCTGAGCGCAAAGCCATCGGTTTCTCACAGAGGGCGTGCTTCCCGGCCCGCAAGACCTTGATTGTGTGCTCGGCATGAAGCCCGTTCGGTGTGCAGATGGAAACGACGTTGACGCCAGGTTCAGCCGCGAGCAGATCCTCGATGTTTCCATATGCCCGGCATTGATACTTTGCTGCGAGTTCATCTGCGCGCTGCCGCTTGACGTCACACACGGCGGCCAGGTGAGCCATCTTGTTGATATGTTCCGCGTGGCGTTGAGCAATCCGTCCGCAGCCGACGATCGCGAATTGAATGTCACTCACAAGAAGCCTTCGTAGTTTTCAATTTTGAGTTTCGAGTTTCCAGTTTGAAGTTTCAAGTTCAAAGTTCCGCGTTTCACGTCTTCCTTCTCACGTCTACCGTCTCACATCTTCCGCTTTTCTTCCTTTTATCACCATCCAAAACCCCCACCGGCGGCTGAGGAATTTCTGATTGAGCCAGTTGACCGCAGCGCCGTACTTGCGACGGATCGGGTCACAGGCAGCGAAACGGAGATCCTTGAACCGCGTGAACATGGTTCGGAGTTCTGCTTCCGAATACGCTTTTCCCAGTGGATTCTCAGCACCGTCATACACGCGGACCCAGTCCTCGACCAGCGAACCCGCACCTGCGCGCAGTTTGTGCAGCATCGAATAGATAGGTGCACCGAGAAACACGTGAACGGAATTCTTGTGATACAACATGATGACAATGCGCCCGCCGGGTTTGAGAACGCGGTGCACTTCGTCGATCGATTTCTGTGTGTTTGGAGTATGGTGAAGAACTCCGAAGGAATATACGACATCAAATGATGCATCCGGAAAGGGAAGATTCTCCGCATCCGCAACCTGTGCGTCCACCGAAATTCCTTCCAGGGCGAATCGCTTCTTCACGAGCTCAATGCTCGCCGGCGTGAGATCGACTCCGGAAGTGATGGCGCCGCCGCGTGCGAATTGGAGCAGATCCGTGCCGAGTCCACATCCGATTTCCAGCAGCCGCTTGCCGCGAAAATTGTCGAATTCCACCAACTCCCGCATGAATGGCTGCGAATCATACCGGAACCTCTCGACCTCGTCGAAGAACTGCTTCGAGCCCCATTCGAGGTGCGTGAACTGCGTGCCGCATGGATGAGCGTCCCAGTACTCGCGTACCTGCTGCTTCAGGGTTTCGTCGTTTGTGTCTGTCATCTTCATTTGGGTCGATTCTAGAAATTAACCACGGATTTACACGGAAGAAACACGGATAAAGGCAAAATGAATTGGAGAAAAAGTCTTCCTTAACTTTCAAAAACCCGAGAAAATCCGTTCAATTCCGTGTCATCCGTGGCAAATTCTTCCCCACTTAAAGCTCTTTTCCCTCAATCCAGTACTTATGCCAGAGAACAAGGTTCAGGAGATTCCAGATGTTCTGCCCGGCATCGATTTTCCGGGCGCGATGGCTCTCGATCATCGATTTGATGAAGCCGTACTGCAGAATCCCCTGCTTCACGAGCGCCGATTCCCGGATCGCATTCTCCGCGTAGCCCGACCATTCATTTCGCAGCCATTCGTTGACCGGTGCGGCGAAACCCTGCTTTTTCCGGTAAATGATGTTGTCCGGAATAATCCCTTCCACAGCTTTCTTCAGAATGTACTTCGGCTCTCCCCCCTTGATCTTGAATTCCTGGGGGATCGTCATGGAATATTCCACCAGCCGATGATCAAGAAATGGAACGCGGGCTTCGATAGATGCAGCCATCGACACCTTGTCCACCCGCATCAGAAGAAGCTCGGGCAGGCGGTTCTTGAACTCGAGGTAGATCATTCGCTTCAAATAGTCTGCCCCGGGATCCTTCCGGAGAAGCTCGTCATGCCAGCCCTTCGCCAGCGCGTGCACGAACTGCGGATCGGTTTTTCGTCCGCCGTCGAGCAGAAGACGCTTGTGTGTTTCTGTGAAATTGATCGCGCCCCCCCAGAACAGTTCTTCTCCCTTCAAACCCTTCCGGATGTAATCGAGCGCGAGATATTCCTGTTTTCTTTTCAGAAACAGCGCTGCCGCTCCGTAGATGGACGATTGCGCGAAGCCGGGGAGTGCCTTGTATGCCTTCCATGCTGTGTTGTAGAACCGCAGCTCGCGCAGCATCGACTGATAACCGGCAAATTGCTCGTCGCTCCCTTCGCCGACCTGAACGACAATCGTCCCGTTGTCACGAGCGAGCTTTGAGACGAAGTACAGCGGAATACAGACTGGATCAGCAAGAGGTTCATCCTGGTGGTAGATGAGCTTCGGCAAAAAGTCGAAGGCCATCCTCTGATCGATCATCACTTCATGATGGTTCGTCTTGAACTGGCTCGCAATCTGGCGTGCGTAGCCAAGTTCGTTGTACTTCTCAAGGTCCCGGACGCCGACGGAAAACGTATCGACCGGCCGGTCCATCAATTCGGCCATCAGCGCAACGTTCGTGCTCGAATCGATGCCGCCGCTCAGGAAAACACCGAAAGGGACGTCGCTCATCATCCGGTCTTTTACAGACTGCTTGAGGAGCGTGCGGATCGTGCTGATACACGATTCCTCGGTCATTCCCGCTGCGTTTTCGACGAGCGTAGAGTGGGGAATCGGCGTCCCGTCGATGTCGATCGACGGCTGCTCGCCGGACGGAACCGGGTCCCAGTACTGTTCGTCTCTCTGGATTCCGTCCTGACCGATGACCAGGAAATGTCCCGGTTCGAGCTTACGAATGTTTTTGAACATCGTAAGCGGCGCGGGACTGATGAGAAAGGTCAGGTACGCATCCATCGCCTGCGGATCAATCTCACGTGAGACGGAGGGATGCTGCAGAATGGCCTTGATCTCCGAACCGAAGATCAACTGTCCGTCGGCAACGGTGTAGTAGAGCGGCTTGATGCCGATGCGGTCACGCGCGAGAACGAGAATGCGTCTCTTCTCGTCCCACAATGCAAGAGCGAACATCCCAAGCAGCTTGTGGACAAAGTTCAGTCCGTACTCCTGATACGCGTAGAGGATCGTTTCGGTATCAGAGCGCGAACGGTACTTGTATCCCTTCGCCTCGAGTTCTTTGCGAATGACAAGATGATTGTAGATCTCGCCGTTGAAGACGATGGCGACCGACTTGTCCGGCGTGAACATCGGCTGGTGGCCGGCAGGTGAGAGATCGACGATGGAAAGGCGTCGAAAACCGAACCCCACGCGATGATCGGAAGAAAGAAACGTACCCGCATCATCAGGACCGCGATGCTTGATGACGTCGCTCATCCTGACGAGGAGCGCCTCGTCGAACGCATGGTTCGGGTTGCCGTACTTATAGATGCCGCAAATGCCGCACATTGCTACGCCCCGCGCATGGCCGGATGGTTACGCCTTGGCCTGTTCATCGGCCTGTTTTGGTGTTCGTTTCTTACGCCAATAATCGAAGCCGAAAAACCCCAGCCCACCCAGCACAAGAATGTTTGCGGCGAGACTCAGGTTCTTGCCCAGGTAAAATCCCTTCGGTTCAAATTTCATTTCGAGTTTGTGCTGCCCGGCCGGCACGACCACCGCTCTGAACAAATAGTTCGCCCGGTAGATCGGTATTTCCTTGCCGTCGAGCAGGGCCTTCCAGCCCACAGGGAAATACGTTTCGCTCAGGAAGAGGAGGTTGTTGCCCCCGGTTGTTGTTCTCAACTCGAGGTCCTGAATGCCATAACGCACAATGTCCACGCTTGCAGCCGCATTGACCGGCTCCACGGATACCTTCGGGTCTTCCATGAAGTACATGACCTCGCGGGGATTGAAAGTCATATCCTTGATCTTGTTGAGGATCGTCAGGCCGTCAGCAACTTCATACTTGTTGACAAAGAAAGCACGCGGGAGTTGGAAACGGTTGCCGTATACCTTCATGTCGCGGCCGCTATAGACGAGGCCGATTGCACCGCTCGAATCCGGTGTGTTCGAGATGATGTACTTCACGTTCATCAGCCCCCACAACAAGGGATTCCCCATTCCGATGACATCGTCCATGTCCTGATACGCGCGCATCTTCGCTCCCTGATATCCGTACGCGCTTTGAATGCGCCAGTATGCGAGCATGTTGTTGTACGGGGGGCGGCCGTTCTGGAATTCCAGGACGCGGAACAGCGTCGTATCGCGTTGCAGGTATTTGATGTATTCAGGAGTAGCAAAGGCCTGCTGTCGCACGGATTTGTCGTGGGGATTCATTGGCTTGACGTCCACTCGCCACAGATCGAAGCCGATCACGAGTGTCAGGACGACGATGAAGGTCGTGTACTTCATCTGGTTTTGGACGAAGTAGTACAGCGCTCCGAATGTCACGATGAGGAGGACCAATGCGACGTACATGTCGCCCGTGGCCATTTTGGTGAGCGTCGAGGAGGCTTCTGTCATGTATTGAGCGGGAATCTGGCGCATGAATTGCTCGACCACCCGGTCCCGCGGCAAACTCTGTTGGGCAATGGGGGCGAGAATATTCTGCAGCGCCTGACGCGGAAGCAGGCTTTCGAAGGTCAGCGAGAGCAGGACGAAGACCCCGACGACGACTCCACCAGCGACAAGGATCGACTTCTTCCGTTTTTCAATATCGGCACCGCGAAGATCATCTCGCTCGCGCATAATAGAAGTGATCCCATACGCAGCCAGAATTGGAACAAAAACCTGGATCATGACGAGGATCATCGACGGAATTCGGAACTTGTTGAATGCCGGGAAGTATCGGTACATCAGATCGTACAGTAATGGGAACTCTCTGCCGAACGCGATCAGGAGAGAGAAAACGATCATGATCCCCACGAATTGAACAAAGGGATCTTTCCTGTTCTTCACAAAACCTATCACCGCAAGAATCAGGACGATGACGCCCATGTATTGAGGTGCGTGGGTGAACGGCTGCGGTCCCCAGTAAAAATTGGCCGACACGTCCTGGTTGTTCGAGAAGAAGCCTTTGTAGTCTACCTGTCCGAACCCATACCACGAAGGGACGAGCCACGTCATCATTTCGCCGGGGGAGAAGGACCAGCTTGTGGCGTAATCGTAGTCGAGACCTCCCTTAATCGTTTTGGTATCGCCGGGTTGGGGCGCTGAGACGATGGCGTTGGAACCCCTCATGGAATAAGGATTGTATTCGAGAACGGAGAGGTACTTGTCGGAGTCCATCGCGAACGCCAGGGCGCTTGCGAGAGTGAGAACGACGCCTGCCCGCACGAGGCCTTTCCAGGCCTGTGACTCGCCTGCCGCGCTCTCCAGGTCTTTCCTCTTGAGAAGAGATCGGATAAGGAAAAACAGGAAGTAGATGCCGAGCGTAAGGTAGATGTAGAAAATCATCTGGATATGGCTCGGCATATAGGTGAAGTGCAGCAAGACCACAAGAAGGAGAGCGAGCAGCCAGCTGAATTTCTCGCGCAGCCGCTCGACTGCATAGAAAATGTAGGGGAAGAAAGCCATGACGGCGATCTTCGTATTGTGTCCGCTCATCACCCAGATGATGATGTACATAGAGAATGTGGCAGAAAAAGCGGCAATGAATGCCGGAAACTTATGTTTCACCTTCTGATAGGTGAAGAGATAGATGCCCGAGGCAAAGACGAAGTAGAAGAACAACACCCATCCCTCGGAAGGATTCAGGATGACATAGCTGAACGCTGTTGAGGCATTCGACAGAATCTGAGCCGAGAGGTCGAAGAACCGGTCGCCCCCAACGGTAAGACTTCCGTAGGAAGGCATGCCGCAGAAGATGTAAGGGTTCCAGAGCGGGAAGATCCCCTGATGCTTGGCGTCTGACAGAAACGTGTCGAAGCTCCGGCTCGCCAGGATATCGGCCTCGGTGAACATTTTCCCGCTGAAAATCAGCTGGTTGAAGAAAATGACGAGGCTGAGAAAGAGGAGCGCGATGGCTGCGAAGTGCTGGTAGCGCTCTGGAATCAGGGGCGTTTCGCCGGCAGTCTGTCGACCACCGGTCCGTTCTTTATGTGTTTTGCTCATGGGATGATAAGGGTGGGGTTAATGCCGGGGGCTGAGAGTATCGAGAAGCGCCGCTAACTGGCGGGTGATTTCTCTCCGATCGTATCGTTTCACGGCCTCCCGATCCTGTTCAAAATTCGACTTATGATAGAGAAAATTGTCATAACATTCAATGAATGCGGCCTGAATCGCCGGAATGTCCTGATTCGGAGCCACGAACCCCGAGTGTGTTTCGCGCATCAGGCCAGCGATCGCGCCTTCCGGAGCCAGCGCGATGATGGGGCGCTGCGCGCCGATATACTCGAAGACTTTTCCCGGAACAATCTCGTCGCTTCCCGCCGCTTCATCGACAATCAAAAGCAGCGCATCGGAACGGAGCAAAGCCTCAACGCTCTCGCTGTGCGGGAGGTACGAGATTATTTCGATTGAATCGTGGACGGGCGAGTTCAGCAGCATCTCGTGCACTTCTGAACCGAACCGGCCGATAAACTTGAGGCGAATCTTCTTCGGATCGACCTTCCCCTCGCTTACCAATCCTTCAATTGCATGCAGAAAAGTCTTCGGGTTCCGTTTGCCGTACATCGAGCCGGTGTAGGTGACCGTGAACCGCTTGTTCTTCTGTTTCTTCAGCGCGGGATAGTCCTCGCTGTCGAATCCGTTCGGGTGGTACACGAGCTTCTTCTGATCGATATCCGGCACTTTTCCGATCAGGTCCTTCAAAATGCCGCGCCACGCTGCCTCGACGGCATTCGCGTCGTTGAAGACGGCACGCTCGAGGCGTTCATCGATTGCGCGAGGTATGGACCACCGATCGGGCGTGGAGAGGAAGCCGGTCCACGGATCGCGAAATCCAGCTACCCATGGAATTTTTGTTGCCAGATGAAGTTTTCGCGCAATGACTGAAGTGGTGTAAGGCGGCGAAGAGGAGTAGATGGCTTCGATGTTATGTTCTTTGATGATCCTGAGCCCCTGCGGAACAGCGTACGGGTACCATCCAATGCGAGCGTCGGGGATGAAGAAGGTGGAGCGGATGAATTCAGCAAGGGATTCCATTGCGGACCTCCCCTGTTTCCCCCCCTGCGGAATGTTCTCCACATCAACCGCCGCGTTTGCAGGTTTTCCGGTGAGCTTGCGGTAGAGGCGGTACGGCTCGAAGATTTTTGTCCT
The DNA here is from genome assembly GCA_026390595.1 of Ignavibacteriales bacterium. NCBI lineage: Bacteria > Pseudomonadati > Ignavibacteriota > Ignavibacteria > Ignavibacteriales > Ignavibacteriales bacterium. The sequence continues at coordinate 149,996 of JAPLFQ010000010.1, read as the reverse complement.
GTAGACGATCGCGTGGTCCGGGATCTCCGCGAGGAGCGACTCGTCGCGTGCGGGATAGTCGCCATCCTGCACCGTCAGCACGACCGGCTGCCAGCCGAACTCCGGAAGGTACTTGACGAATTTCAGCACGCGCTGAACTCCGGGTCCGCCGGAAGGTGGAAAGTAGTATGAGACGATAAGGACTTTTTTCACAGCGTAATGCTTGTTTAGACGATGGAATGCTGGATTCAGCCTCTTTAGCGTGATAGCAGGAAATCACGTAGAGACCTGCCCACTTTAAGGAATACACGGAGGCAGATGGGCGCCAAGCAGCAAAGGAACAAAATACTTACGCACGAATTCTCACAATCGACTTTGCGATCTTTGCGCCTTTGCGTGAGACTTCTTGAAAGGCTCCTATTTCTTCGTGGCTACAACAATGAGTCCTGTGCCTGTCTTGTTGGTGCCAGCGTAGTCAAGATACATAAGAAGGAGTGTAAATGGAAGGGTGAGAATGTAGTAGAAGGGGAGGAGAATGAAGAAGGCCTTGCTCACATTGAGCAGAAGCATCGGATATTTGATGCCCAGTCGCCATGCGATTGAACCCCACGGGCCGTAGGCGAACTGAATCTTGTCAACCGTGAAGCCAACGGATGTCAGCTTGGTTCTGATTTCCTCGACGCCGTAACCGTTCCGGGCGTGTTCCTCGATGAAGCTTTCATCCTCGGGACCGTGCGCGTCCGATCCGCCAAGATCCGACGGCGTGTTGACGAGGAGTCTGCCCCCCGGGCGAAGACTTCGGTGGAGATTGCGAAATACACCGACATCGTCCGGTATATGCTCCATCACGTCCACCGAGACCGCGAAGTCGAACCGGTTCTCGTGCTGTATCTGCGTCAGGTCCTCGACAGCGAACGACGCGTTTGTCAGGCCTGCGTTCCGGAAGAACCGTGTGCAATCTTCGATTTGCTCCGACTTGACATCCACGGCATAGATCGATGCGCCGGGAAAATTTGTCGCACAGTAGTAGGAATACTGTCCGAATCCGCACCCTGCATCATAGATCTGTTTCGGGGCTTTGTCGCGGCCGAGAAGCTTGCGAAGTTCCCGTTTTACATGCCATTCGCGCAGGAACATCAACCCGAGCATTGTGTAGAACAGCTTGCGGAGAAGGACGTTTTCGCGAACGATGTCGCCGAGAACTTTTTTGATGGGGTCGTATTTCACGCGCGTTTAGGCCTATGTTGTTTGAAGCATGACATTCGATGCCGGGGGTTGAAACCCCCTTGAGTTGTTCCTTCTGGTCCCCGACCTGAAGGTCGGGGCAATTACAACAACAGATTGAGAATTAGCACGGCGCTTGGAGGCCTTACGACAGGATGTCGGGGCAAGTACAACCACTGATTCATACCAAGCTAGGCTCCATGATTTATCTTGATAGGAGGTGAAGACAATCTGCATTCGATACTGGCCCGCGTACGCTGTCGGACAGAGATGCCACGACAGTTGTGTGAGTGGTTCGCTCTACTAGTTGCCCCGAGCTTTAGCTCGGGGGCAAGCCCCAAAACTTGGTGGGTTTTAACCCTTCAGTCCCACGGCAGAGCTTTCAGGGAACCATGGTGGTTCATTAACTCACCCCATTCCTCCGAAAGAGATTTCTTCCGGTGATGTCCTTCTTGGTTCTTTATGTACAACCTCACCCGCTCAACGGCAGAGTCGGAGACTGACGCTGCAAAATAATCATCCTGCCATTCAAATTTTCCCCGTAGGAGATGTTGCTGATTGAACCAGTGAGAAGATTCACCTTTCAAAAGCTGAGCAATCTTAGCGATTGTCTGATCCGGACCTAAAGAGACAAGTGCGTGAACATGATCGCATACGCCGTTCACACAATCGAGATAGATGCCTTTATTCGCCGCGTTCCCGGCCATGTGTTGAAAGAGCTGTTGCCGGAGTTCTAAACCGTTGATCAATGGCTCGCGGTTCTTCGTCGACCAAACAAATTGTATCCAGACTCTCAGGTATGCCATGGCTTCCTCCTCAGTGGAAAGGATTCCAGAGATAAGACGTTTCAATGGTTCCTTGACCAGGTGGCCTAGGGAACGCCTATGGCAAATTAAGTCTGAATGTCGAAGCGAAACAACGAGATACGATTGGCAGTTATCTGCTCATCGACTCACGAACCCCGAGTCAATCTTTCAATCGCCTGAACCAGATTCTCCCAGCTGTATTTCTTCTTCTCTTCCCGGACGTTCTTGACGAATGCCTCTTCCCGCTTTTCACTGTAGAACCGGACGACAGCGTCAGCGACCGCCTGCGGAGTTTCCGGTTTCACGATGAAGCCGGTCCGGTCGTTCAGCACAACCTCCGCAAGACCGCCGACATCAGTGGCAATGACCGGTTTGTCGAACTGATATGCTATCTGGACAATCCCGCTCTGGGTCGCAGAGATATAGGGTAACACGACGATATCCGCAGCGGAGAAGTACAGACTGACTTCTTCGTTGGGCACGTAATCCGAACGGACAACCACGTCGCTCTGCAAATTCTTGTCCGCAATTTGTTGGCGGTATTTCTGCTCATCATCATAGAACTCGCCGACAACGAGGAGCTTCACTTTCATCGACTTCAGAATAGACGGCATCGCATCCAGGAGGATATGCAGTCCCTTATATCGGCGGACGTACCCGAAGAAGAGTATCACCCGTTCGTCGGTGAGCCCGAGTTTCGCCCGCGCTTCCGATTTCGGCATGCTCGTCCCGAAAATCTCGTACACCGGATGAGCCACGAGCTCGTACCGTGAACCCGGGAGGAAGGCATTGAGGTCCTTTTCGACGGAGGCTGATTGGACAATGAACGCGTCGGCTGTCTTGAACGCGTAGCGGGTGAACGCCATGTCACCCGGACGCTTTTCATGAGGAATGATATTGTCGCAGACGAACAGGATCTTGGCTCCCGTCTTGCGGCGAACGAGTCGGGCGATGGTGCCAAAACATGGACCAAAGAACGGCATCCAGTATTTGAATATGAGCAGGTCCGGTTTCTTGCGGGCAATAGCGCTGGCCGCGGTGAACCACGTAATCGGATTGATCGAATCGATCAGCTGCTCGCTTGGGACGGCGCCCTCCTGACCTCCTTTTTCATCCTGTGTCTTCCCGGGAAACAGGAGGGAAGGATATTGGCGCGAGAAGGTGACAATCTCCACATGATGATGTTTGGAGAGATGCTTGTAGAGCAGCGCGTTGAAATGTGCTATGCCGCCGCGCAGGGGATATGCGGTACCGACGATGACGATATTCACGGTGTTTCTCCCAGCTCAACCTTGTACAGAACAGCCGGGGGGTTGGTCGTATAGGTGAGGGGGCGCAGCTCTTTCGGAGCGTTGCGTGGATCGAGAAGTCCCCGGAACTGCGGACGCATGCCGGCTTCCATAAGGCTGAAGTACAGATACGAGGCTTTCACCCTGCGCAATTCGACAAGAAGCTGATCGTAGTTCTCGACATAGGGAAACATCTCCAACTTCATGTCAAGGTAGTACGCAATGTGCGGTTTGCGCGCGATGACGATCTTGCCGCGCTCCGAATCGGCGAGATTCTGACGTGACCAGCTGCCGAAGCTCAGGACCTCCTTCGGGCCTGAGTCGATATTCGCCCTGTTGAACTCCGTGGAATCATAGCACGTCCAGACAATAAGGATGATCGCAATGAGACCGCCGGCATGAATTGTCTTCCAGAAACGGAATTGCGCCATGGAAGGGACGCTGAGCGCCTTCAACGCGAGAACTGCGTAGACAGGCAGGAGTGTCATGGAGAAACGTTCACCGTAGAACACAAGAAGCAAGACGCCGAAAAAGGCCGCGCTGATAAGGAAATAGCCTGCCACACGGGACGTCGGCCGATATTTGACGAATGCAGCGATGCCCAGGAGCGAAAAAACGCCCACCTGCCAGCCGAGGAGGAGGTTGAAATCACTGACGGCGTGGTCGATCAGGTTTTTCACCAGTGATGTCGTAAAGAGCACCGGATCGGCGAAGATTACCTGCGTGAGCGATGTGAACTTCTGTGCCTCACCGTACCAATATTGATCCCAGCCGATCTTTCCCTTCGCGAACATCTCGTACGCGATGTTCAGATAGTTTCTGTTGTAGAAGAAGCTTCCCTTCTGAATCTGGCAGTAAATTCCCCAGGGGGCAATCACCGCGAGGAAGACCCCGAGGAAGATGGCTGAAGTTTTGATCCTGTCTTTGAGGCTTTGCTGGAAAGGGTTCGCCACAAGAACGGCGAGCGGTATTCCGACGGCGGCAGACAGTCCATTGTATCGCGTGAGATATCCGATCGCTGCAAAGCATGCAGAGAGCACAACGTTGGTGCGGCGAAGTTGTTCGTCACGGAGCAGAAAAAACGTGGAGGCGCTCATGAACGCTACGAATAACATATCCGTTCCGGCGGTGTAGGAATAGCGGACGAAGGTCGTGTTCGCGGCGACGAGAAGCGTCCCGAGGAACGCGACGTCGGATCGGAAAAGTTTCTTCAGGAGCTCAAAGATCAGGAAGAGAGAAACTGCCGCCGCAAGTGTCGAGAGCGCGACGCCGGCATGGAACAGATCTCGCGTGAACAGAGAAATAAACGCGAGGACCATCGGATACGCCGGTCCGTGGTAGTCCTCGATCGGCACCATCCCCTCGAGGATGTGTTTCGCCTGGGGGACGTAACTCCAGTAGAAATCGGTTTCAACGTTATAGTCCCCGACGATGTGGTAATTCAGACTGATGAACAGCATCAGGACGAAATACAACGCAGCGATGCCCAGCCCGGCATAACGGCTGTTCAGAGCCTCCGGGAAGCAGGGAAAGAGGGACGTCTGAGGTATGACCTGTTGTCTGGACTGTTTTGCCATGGTGTCTACTTGATGCCGATGCCGAGAAGACGGTCGCCGAAAATCCCGAGTGACTTCGTCAGTCCGAAATTCGGATAGTGCAGCACCTTCTTGACTGCTTTCTCAAACGCGTTTCCCCGGAGTGTGATCGCCGACGGGGGTTTGATACGCTGGATGATCACCGCTTCCCGGAATCCCGCGCGCCCGATGATGGAACGCAGCGTCTTCGGAGTGAACTCATTCACGTGATAGGGGGGAAGCTTCATTTTCTTTCTTGTCCTGAGCAGCCGCATCCCGGCGACTGCACAACGTCCGGCGAGGCTGTTGAACGTTGAAGGTACCTCAAGAGCGACGATACCCGACGTTTTCAGCATCGTATGCGCCTTCGTGAGCATCTCCAGCGGTTGTGTGAGATGCTCCAGCACATCCCCCATAAAGATTACGTCGCACTGCTCCGGCTCGGGCGCAAGTTCCTCGAACGAGCCGCGCCGCACATCCAGTCCGAATTTCTCGCGACACGTACGGGCTCCAAGTTCTGCATACTCAATGCCGCTGACGGCATATCCCTGCTTGCGGGCGTACTCCAGGAAGTACCCCATTCCGCAGCCGACTTCGAAGAATTCACCCGACGGTTTGAAGCGGCTGATCCATCCAAGAATCTCAGGAAACTTCACCGAGCCTTTGATCGCTGCGGTCTCGTAATCTGAGGCAGAATGCGCCCCGAAATCTGCACCGTCGTGCAGAAAATACTCGTCGCTGTAGAGCAGCCGGAGATCGTTGGCGCTGAGCCGTGGATCGAGAAATACAAAGGAACAGCTTGAACATTGCTTTGCCTGGTACCTCCCGGCGTTGAACTCGTAGTAAATCGGAAAATCCCGGGAGACTGGTTGATGGCAAAGAGGGCAGGTCGTCACAGGTCCGCTCCAGTCGGCAACACGTTTGCTTTACGATCGGAGAAGGCGCGCACACGCATCAACGACGCGGGTTACAGGGAGATGCTCCATGCAGCGATACCGGGAGTTCGTGCATGTCGGCTGGTAGAAGCAGCGGCATGGTTTGTCCGGCTCAAGAACGGACCCAAGTCCGTAGAGCTCGAACTCATGCTTGTTAAAGATGTTGTTGAACAACACGATCTTCTTTCCCAATCCGATGGTGATGTGCATCGCCATCGTCACGCCGGTGACGACAAGATCGCACCGGTCGACAAGCTCGATGAACTGTTGAAGGGGATAGTGGCCGAAGTACTTCGCCTTGGAAGCCCGGGCCAGTTTCTGATTCTTCGAGTGCTCCTGTTCGCCTCCGAGGAGCACAACCTCGTATCCCTTTTTCTTGAGCGCGCGCGCGACCGCGACCCAGTTCTTGTCATCCCACAGCCGTGATGTCCAGCGGCCCCCGCAGCCGGTATTCAGCCCCACAACACGTTTTCGCTTGTTGATCTTCCAGGTGGTAGTCGCCGAAGCCGGCCGGTCGAGAATGTACCGTTCGCCGGCAAAGGAGAATCCGCAAATCTCAAAAATCTCCTCGGGATAACTCTTCTTATTGGCCTGGCTCAGGTCGTCGAAGATGCCGGTCAGATACTTTCCATCTGCTGCGGCATCGATGGGTGCGATGATGCCGTCCCTGAGGCGGAATCCTCTCTTCGTCGTCGCTGAAATCTGCTCGCACAACGCACACGCCTCGCGGTCTTTGTCGAGATTGTACAGGACGTCGAAATGAAGCGAACGAAGCGAGACGATGTTCTTCAGCGAAAACCCGAGGGGTTCGTCAACGAGAGAAGGCAGGATTTCCGGAGTGAGCGTCAGCCACCAGATTCTCGCGGAGGGATATTCTGCTTTGAGTTTGTGCAGCAGCGGTGTCGTCCGTATGACATCACCGATTGCGCCGAGTTTGATGATGAGAATGTTCTTGTCGATGTGTTCGTAATGCAGACACGATGCGCCGGACTCATCGACGCAGTGCACGCCGAAGCGCTTGTGCGGTCTGCACGGGACGTCGCCTCGAAAGAACCGGCAATCAGTTTTGAGTGGGATCATGTCGGTTCTTCGGTCTACCTGAGGGTTTCCCGGATGGAGTAGGTCGTTTCATCCTGTTGCTGGCGGTTAATCATCTCTCCGAGCAATCCGAACGAAACGAATTGAACGCCGATGATAATAAAGAGAACCCCGAGAAGGAACAGAGGGCGATTGCTGAGAGATGTCCTGCCCAGGAACCATTCGACGGAGAGGTATCCATCAATCAGGATGCCGAAGAGAAAGCAAAGAATTCCCCAGACGCCGAAGAGGTGCAGCGGACGCCGGATGTACCTTGTCGTGAAGAGAATGGTGAGAAGGTCAAGAAATCCGCGTGAGAACCTGCCGATGCCAAACTTCGTGCGGCCGTACTTGCGTGGGTGATGCGTCACAACCTTTTCGCCGACGCGGAAGCCGGCCCAGTGTGCCAGCGCCGGGATGTAGCGGTGCAGCTCACCGTATACAATGACTTCCTTGACCACTTCCCTGCGGTAGGCCTTCAGCCCGCAATTCATGTCGTGAATGGGAATGCCCGTCATCATCGCGGTGACTGAATTCGCGAGGCGGGAAGGAATGGTCTTCGAAAGCGGGTCGTGCCGTTTCTGTTTCCAGCCAGAAACAAGGTCGTATCCCTGTTCGAGCATTTCGAGGAGCGAAGGGATTTCTGCCGGATCGTCCTGAAGATCGGCATCCATGGTGACAACGAAGTTTCCCTGTGCTTCCCGGAATCCCACTGACAAGGCGGCGGACTTTCCGAAGTTTCTTCGAAAACGAACAACCTTGACCCGCGCGTCCTTCCTGTGCAGTTCCTCAAGGATCGAGAACGACTGGTCGGTGCTTCCGTCGTCCACGAAAATCATCTCGATCGGCTTTTTCAGCGGATCGGTGGCAGCGAGGATCTGCGCGTACAATTCGCCGAGAGACTCTTCTTCATCGAGAAGAGGAATGACGATCGAAAGAAACGGAGCCGCAGCGGCCGTTTTCGCCGGGGTCTTTGGTGAAATTTTTTGAGGTTTTGGCATGAGAGAGTATCAATAAACGTGTGCCAAAGTAAAGGAATTTCGTCCGAAATGCAATCGCGTCACGGTCACGTTGAATATAGCCCCCTCGTTCTGTATATTGACCCGGACTTCGCGCACATGCTTCCACCAAAAAAATCCCTCGGACAGAATTTCCTTCGTGATGAGAATGTTGCGCGCAACATTGTCGACAGCCTGAACGTACGTCCTGACGATGTTGTCGTCGAAATTGGACCCGGACAGGGAGCGCTCACCAAATACCTCCATGATCGATGCTCCCGCCTTGTCGCCATCGAGATCGACGAGCGGGCGGTAGGAATTCTGAAGGAGTCGTTCGGCTCATCGGTCGACATTGTGCACGCCGATGTCCGCACTGTTTCTCTCCCTCAGTTCGTTGGGCGGGAGGGGCAGCGACTGCGCGTTGTCGGCAATATCCCTTACAATATTACGAGCGAGATTCTCTTCTGGCTCTTTGACCAGCACACGGTCGTCGAAGACGCGACACTGATGGTGCAGCTCGAGGTGGCCAGGCGGTTCGTGGCGCCGATCGGGACGAAGGACTACGGCATCCTGGCCGTCTCTGTGCGCTATTACACCGACCCGGAACTTCTGTTCAAAGTTTCCCGGAATTCCTTCTACCCGCGGCCGGGAGTGGATTCAGCGATTGTCCGCCTCAGTTTTCGCAAACACCTTGACGAATGCGATCGGGAACTTCTGACCTCCATCGTTCGGTCGACCTTCGGGAAGCGGCGAAAGACGCTCAGAAACGGGCTCCGGTATATGGGATTCCCCGATGCCCAGCTCGACTCAGTTTCGTTTGATCTTACAAGAAGACCGGAACAGCTTTCTCTTGAGGAATTTCTCGAGCTTACCCGGCTTCTCCACCCGTTCCGTGGCTTTCTCAGAAGAGAAACCCTCTCCCTTCCCGGAGCTGGATCAACACGACCACGTTGAGCCGGCCAGTTCAGTACGGACCGGACCATCATTGACAATTCCCGGGTGTTGAATGAATGTTCGCAAGTCCCTCTCGCTTCTCTCGCCGGCCGACCTTGTATCGATCGTCTTCCTGCTCTTCCTGATCGGTCTCAACTTGGTCTTCTTTTCACGCGTTCCTCAATGGTGCGAACTCGCAGCGATCAATCTCGCCGTCATCGCACTCATTTTCTTCCTCGCATGGGGGGCAAAGGAAAAAAAGACGAGGCTGCTTGTTGGTCTGCACCGATGGTACTGCTATCTCATCATCATCTTCGTTTTCAAAGAGATCTACCTGATGGTGCATCCCATTCACCCCACTGATTACGATCAGGTCCTGATCGCCATCGACCATTGGGTGTTTGGTGTCCATCCGACTCAATGGATCGGTCAGTTCGCTCATCCTGTGCTGACGGAAATACTCCAGATAGCGTACTTCTCGTACTATATTCTCTTCATCATTCTCGGCGTGGAAATCTATCGCCGGTACGCGATCGAAGCCTTCGACAAAGCGGCGTTCATGATCGTATACGGTTTCTACCTGTCGTACCTGGGATACTTTTCGCTGCCGGGAGTCGGTCCGCGCTTCACGCTCCATGATTTCGCCCTGCTGGAAACCGAGCTCCCCGGTATTCTCCTGACGAACACGCTTCGTGCAATCATCAACGCCGGGGAATCCATTCCGCAGATTCATGATCATGCAATAGACGTCGTGCAACGGGACGTGTTCCCGAGCGGACATACGCAGTTGACGATGATCGTCATCGCGCTCGGGTTTCGCTATACGCTGAAGACGCGCTGGGTGTTGCTCGCGTTCGGAACTTTGCTCATCCTTGCCACAGTATACCTCCGCTATCACTATGTCGTCGACCTGGTTGCGGGAGCCCTTCTTGCGTGGTTTACCTTCTGGACAGGGGACAAGCTTGAAGTGTGGTGGAGCGGGACAACGACGCGCCTCCGCGGCGGAGAAGAGTTGACTTGATAGTCAACTCAAAATCCCCTATGTTTTTGAAGAAGACAGTTCAGAAATACCCCTTCAGACTACGATGTCATTCCCGCACGCCTGCGTGCCGAAACGCCGCACTTCGGCGTGCAGGCACGTTTCAGGTGAGAATCCAGACTGCGCAGTCTGGACTCCCGACAATGACGTTCGGGAGTGACAGGCGATTTTAGGATTGGCGCGAGTCAGTTTCTCGTCGTTGATGCAATGGAGGTTGGTGAAGACGATATGAAAGAAGAACAGATTGTAAAAGAGCTTGAGATGCTGGCCTCCAGCAGCGGGATTGCAGTCCGCTACGAAAAGGGGGACTTTGAAGGCGGGTTCTGTGTCCTCAAGGCGGAGCGGTTAATTGTTGTGAATAAGAAACTGGCGCCAGCCAGAAAGGCCTCAGTTCTCGCGCAGGGTCTCGCCGAGATCGGCATTGAAGACCGGTACCTCAAGCCCGCGATCAGGGAATTCATCGAGGAGGAGCTTGCAAGGCTCGTGCGCTCATAGCGATGTGGCCCGTTGCCGTGTTCACCGTTGCTCCTTGTCGGTTCGATTTCCTCATACGAGAGGCCGAGCAGAGTTTGTCGCACCCTCCAACGTTTACTTCAAACTCAGCGTGAACCTCTCTTTCTTCATACCTGTGCACGTCTTATAGAAATCCCGTGGAATATACACTTCTTCTCAAAGGGATCATTATTGGCTTTGCACTGGCCCTCCCCATCGGCCCCATCGGCATCCTGTGCATTCGAAAGACAGCCGCCGAGGGACATCTTTCCGGTATGGTGGTTGGGTTTGGGGCGGCGACGGCAGACGCCGTGTACGGGTTCATCGCAGCCTTTGGCCTGACGGTTATTTCGGACGCTCTTGTAACAAGGCAGATGTGGTTCCGTCTTATAGGTGGAGTGTTCCTGATCTATCTTGGGCTCAAGACCTTTCTCGCGAAGCCGGTCGAGAACGCGCGGGGAACAAATGGCAAAGGGCTTCTGGGTTCCTATGTTTCGACTTTCTTCCTGACGCTCACGAATCCTCTTTCGATCATAGCGTTCCTGGGGGTCTTTGCCGGATTCGGGCTTCGCAACTACGATTTGAGCATTGGCTCTGCCTCGACGCTTATTGCAGGCGTATTTCTGGGTTCGTCGCTCTGGTTCTTTCTTCTGAGTTATAGTATCACCCTGTTTCGGGAAAAGATCAACGCCACAGGACTCGGGTGGGTCAATCGGATTTCCGGATTGCTCATCATCATGTTCGGTATCATCGCGATCATCAGCTTTTTCTAGAGATCCGGGTGAAAAGTCCTGCCACAAAGACGCGAAGACACAAGGCACCTCACAAACTGAAACAATTCAAATCTTCTCCTTCGTGTCTTGCCAGCCCGCCCGTCTGCCAGTTGGAGCCACCAGAGGCGGGCAGGCTACGCGTTCTGGCGGGGTGCTTCTGTGGTCCCGCTTCCGGATTCCGCTCATGGGCGGAATTCAGAGAGCGAACAAATGGCGGGTTTTCGTCCGCACTTCTAGTCCGCGGGGGGCTGCGGCTCTATGAAATGAAACTCCGCCTGCATCTCCTTGTATCAACGATTTCGGCAACGGTATCCTCCCAGGGAGTCGGTTGATATGGAAAAACTTCAGAAGCTCTTTCCGTTCCTGCTGCTTCTTGTACTTTCTTCACTCGTCATCGTCCAGTTCTTCCCAAGCGTTCACACGTACGGCGGACTGCGCCTTCCTCTGGATGCGCAGGCAATCGAACTGCGTTCGCGCGAACTCCTGGTCCGCGTAGGAATCAACACCGAAGGCCTAACCCCGCAGGCTCAGCTCAAATACAATCAGGCGCTGTTCAGGGAAGTAGAGGAGCGGTACGGTGTCGAAAAGGCGAATGAACTTATGCGGAGCTCGATCCCCGTGCATCATTGGGATGTGACGTGGAGAAAGGCGTCCGTGCTTTCGATCGCGATGAATCAAAGTGAAGACCCCTCCAAACAGGGTGAACGCATGACGGAGTTAATCCGGGGGAATGTGTTCATGAGGCTGGGCACCGACGGCCGACTCATGGAGTTTGAGCGAAAGATCCCAGACAGCGTCGTGCTCCCGGGCGTTTCCCAGGAAGAAGCGAGGAAGCTGGCGCGAGCGTTCGTGGAGGAGTATGGAGCGCAGGCAGCGATGATCTCCGACACAGCTCAACCAGCCTCTCAAAAACGGATAGAGCTGAAGAAACGCACCGATCATGAATTTGTCTGGAACACGCGGTCTCCCGTGCTCGACAACCCGATAAGTGTGACGGTTCTTGTCGCCGGCTCACATGTGGTCCACTTCGAGGTACGGGTTGACGTCCCAGAGCAGTATAAGAAATCCGAGATTGAATCGGCTTCCCAGGCAATCGTCCCCATCGTTTACTTCCTCGTTGTCCTCCTCATGGTGATCGTGGCGTTCCGCCGGTTTCGTTCGTTTGAAATCGGTTTCCGCCTCGGGACCTTCATTGGTGTTGTGGCGGCGCTCGCGCTTGGGGTGGAAATTTATCTGACCATGCAGTCAGACAAAGGGTGGGAGATCCTGATCCCGCTCATTCTTGGTCCGCTCTTCTATGGCGGGGGGTTGGTCATTGTCTGGGCCGTCGGAGAATCGGTGACCCGGGAAACGTGGAAGGAAAAACTCATTTCGTTTGACCTTCTCTCCAAAGGCTATGTAATCCATTCCAGGGTGGGAAAAAATGTCGTCCGGGGAATCGCGCTAGGGTGCGCGGCATTCGCATTCACGCTGGTGCTGACGTTTCTCGCTGGAAAGATCACGCATCTTTGGTTCAACCGCATTGAAGATTCGGCCATCGAGAGTTTCGGGTCGTTCGCGTCGTGGGTGTACCTGCTCGGAATCGGATTGAGCGCCAACGCATACAAGCTTGCGATCATCATTCTCTTCACGGTCACGTTTCTCCGGCGCAGAATCTCGTCGGCTGTTCTTCTCATCGGGCTTGGCGCTCTCATTCTTGCTCTGACCTCCCGTGGAGACCTCTCACCGGTCTGGCTTGGTATGCTCATCCAGCTTCTCGCCGGAGCTGTTTCAGTCTGGGCATTCTATCGCTATGATGCACTCGCGGCGTTTCTCTCCCTCTACACGTTTTCGGTACTCCAGGGTGTGGGTGGACTTCTCGTTGCCGGAAATCCAACCTATACGCAATCGGGACTGTTTGTCATCGCAGTTCTTGTGCTGCTTGTCGTCGGAGGCCTGGCGAGTCAGTTGCGGAAACGGGAAATCACGGACTTCGACGATATCATGCCGGCATTCGCGAAACACATCACGGAACGCCAGCGGCTGCAGCAGGAATTGGAAATTGCGCGCAGCGTGCAGATGAGTTTTCTCCCGAAGGCAAATCCGAACATGGCGGAGTTGGATATTGCTTCGCGTTGCGATCCGGCGCTGGAGGTGGGAGGGGACTACTATGATTTCATCCATTTACCTGAGAGACGCCTCGGAGTCGTTGTGGGGGATGTCTCCGGCAAGGGAACGCAGGCCGCGTTCTACATGACGCTCACGAAAGGCTTCGTCCATGCCCTTGCCGAGGTCTCCAATTCACCCTCAGTCGTCCTCACACAGGTCAACAAGCTCTTCTATGAAAACGTGGACCGGGGGGTATTTATCAGCATGGTCTATGGCGTGTTTGATATTCAACGACACGTCCTGACATTGGCCCGCGCCGGCCATAACCCGGTCATCATGCGCAAGACGCTCGCCAATGACGTCCAGGTTGTGAATCCTATGGGACTGGCGCTCGGCCTTGACCCGGGGGCGACATTTGCGAAGTCAATTCAGGAGGTTTCCATCCCTTTCCAATCCGGAGACCTTTTCGTATTCTATACTGACGGCTTCCCCGAGGCGATGAATAAGACGCTGGAAGAATTCGGGGAGGAGCGTCTCTGCCGCACGGTCGAGAACTATGCACACGGTTCGGCGGCGCAGATCATGGACGGCGTGTTCGCCGACATGCGGCAGTTTGTGGGAAAAGCAAAACAGCATGACGACATGACGATTGTGGTGGTCAAAGTCGTCTAACAGTTTGTTGAAATTCTAGTTTCCAAGAATAAGATGAACCGCCCCCGAACCAACATCGTTCGGGGCAAGCAAGGCTGCCAAGAACGCCAAATGTTTGAGTTTTTGGATGGAAAAGGATACGCAACATATTCTTTGCGGTCCTTTGCGCTCTTTGCTGTTTGTTTTTCAGCAGCCTGCTAGTGGCGTTCCGAGAAAGAACACCTCAAAGACACAAGGTGGCGGGCGAGTGACTTCGTGTTCTTCGTGTCTTCGTGGTTGAAGTTCTTTTTGGTTCTCGTAAAATTTATTGATTGGAGTGCATATGCGGATTCTCGTTGTGAGCGGACCGAATCTGAATCTTCTAGGAAAACGCGAACCCGGAGTGTACGGGACTGTGACTCTGTGGGATATCGAAACCCGCCTGAGAGAGAAGTACCCCTCCGTGAAGTTCGAGTTCTTTCAGTCCAACAGTGAAGGCGCGCTTATTGACGAGATCCAGAAGGCAATCGATGGCGCGTTTGACGGTGTGGTGCTCAACCCGGGCGCGTACGGTCACTATTCGTACGCTCTCCGAGATGCAGTCGCCGCCCTGAAGACTCCGGTCGTTGAAGTTCATGTTTCGAACGTCTACGCCCGGGAGGAATTCAGAAAGCACTCTGTCATAGCCCCCGTCTGCAAAGGTGTCATCACCGGTTTTGGCGTCATGAGCTATGAGCTCGCTGTTCATTTTCTCGTCAACTTCAAGCAATAGAATACCACCGCGAGCAGACAGCTGACCCCTGGACCCTTCAAGATCTCGGGCCAAGCTGCTGACAGCTGATTGCTAATCGCCAACAGCCTGAAAGACCCACCACCACCATGATCAAAGCAGTTATCTTCGATCTCGACAACACGCTTGTGGACTTCATGGCGATGAAGAACCAGGCGATTGATGCGGCCATCCATGCGATGCGCGACGCCGGCCTCGGCCTGTCAGCCGAGGAGATACGAAAACGGATTGACGCCATTTATGCAGAGCGGGGCATCGAGTTTCAGAGCGTCTTCGATCAACTGCTGTACGACGAGTTCAGCAAGGTCGACTACAAGATCCTCGCGTCAGGCATCATCGCCTACCGGCGTGCACGTGAAGCGGCACTTGTACTGTACCCCCATGTGTACCTCACGCTGATCGGATTGATGAAGATGAATCTCAAACTGGCGGTCGTGTCGGACGCGCCGAGCAGGGAGGCGTGGTTGCGGCTGTGCTATCTGAACCTGCATCATCTCTTCGACGCGGTGGTCACCTTTGACGACACGAAAATACGCAAACCAAACCCGGAGCCGTTCGTGGAAGCGTTGAAGCGACTTGGCTTGCGGGCTGAAGAATGCCTGATGATCGGTGATTGGGCGGAACGCGACATGGTGGGAGCCGCGCAGGTCGGGATGAAAACCATCTTCGCACGGTATGGCGATACGTTCGGCACGATCGTGTCCCATGCGGATTATGAGGTCGACGACATCACGCAGGTGGTCGACATTGTCAGGCAATTGAATTCGAGGTCGTAACATTATGGCAGCTATTCTGGGAATTGGTGTCGATGTGGTCGATGTGAAGAGGATGAAGATCGTTCTCGACGCACGCGGTATGCCGCTGATGAAGAAGTTGTTCACAGAATCAGAAATCGCGTACTGCTCTCTGAAGAAGAATCCGCATGAACACTTCGCGGCAAGGTTTGCCGCCAAGGAAGCGGTCAGCAAGGCGATGCAAACAGGCTGGAGCGGCCGGTTCCGATGGCGTGATGTCGAAGTGGTCAACAATCCCTCGGGAGCTCCGAAAGTGGTTCTCCACGATTTCGTGGGTGAGCAACTCGTGAACTGCGAAGTTCATCTCTCGCTTTCTCACACCGAAAACACCGTTGTGGCCTTTGCAATCATTGAGAAAAGCACATGATGGGTATGGGGCCGACATTCCCTGTGCCGCATAGATTGCAAGTCAGACCGATTTTCCATATTTTTGCTCCAGAGCATTGATGACGACTTCCTACAGAACGAGGCACATCGTATGAAACATATTGGGATCAAGAAACTGTATTATTCGATCAGCGAAGTCAGCACCATCACTGGCCTCGAACAATATGTCCTCCGCTACTGGGAGTCCGAATTTCCGCAGTTGAAACCCGCCAAGAACCGTGCCGGCAACAGGATCTACACGAACAAAGACATCAAGTTGATCCTGTACATCAAGAAACTGCTTCGCGACGAGCGCTACACGATCGAAGGTGCGAAGAAAGTGCTGGAGGAGTACGTGCCGGAGTCGGAGTCCGTGGAACAGCTCGAGCTGTTGTCGGTGCCGCAAAAGAAGAAGATATCGGACGACGAAATCCGGTCTGATCTTGTTGAAGTGAAGGCGTTCCTCGAAGACCTGGCAGTGCGGTTGAAGTAAGCAGCGTTCAGCGTTCTTCTTCTTGTTCCATTCCTCTCGGGACAATCGTCCGACGTCCCTTAGTCCCTGTCGCAGTGTCATCTCGAATGTTCACGAAAAAACTTCCACAACGTTTCCGTGGCGTTCAAAGTCTTCACCGTGGGTCCAAAAAGCACTTTTGGGTGAAACCTGTCCGTCGGTGATGGATACGCATGGCCGTGACCTTTGATGACCACGGAGCGGACTTCCGCACCCCGCCGTGACAGACCCCACGAGAGGATTTGAATCTTCTCATCATCCTGCAAGAGTTTCGGTTCCGCCTCGAGTCTGAGCATGGAAGCCCAGATGCGCGGGCTTTGAAGAGCCGGCGGCAGCGTGGCGCTGCGTCCCAGGATTGTGACTCTTCCTCCCGCCATGGGTGTGAAAGGATCCTTGTCGCCAACGATTTGAATCAGGGAGACCTGTTCATCGAGCGGTTTGGGTTCGAGGAAGAAGTGTCCCGCGACTACGCCCGCTGACGCAACCAGGTTCGCCCGCTCGAATGCGAACCGGTATGCCATGCCGGCCCCATTCGAATGGCCCGCAACGAATATTCGGGACGAGTCAATTCTCAATTCTTTCTGTGTCTGCTCGATGAGTTCGCTGAGAAATCCGACGTCGTCAATGTCTCTTGCCGTCGCCGACAATTCCCCCGCGGCAAGGCTTTCCTTTCCCCCCGAATTCCATGTTTGCTGATTTCCAAAGAAGCTCTCTCGCCGAGTTTCGTTCTTCGGAGTTCCGTTCGGGAAAACCGTGACTACGCCTTCTCTCTCTCCGAGTTCCACCCATCCTGTGCTCTCAATGACATTTCCTGCCGAACCACCTGCTCCGTGCAGCATCATCACAAGGGGCCAGCCCGCTGCCGGAAGTTGTCGTGCCTTTGGAATGAAGATAACGGCAGTTCGCCGCCGTCCGCCGTGATCGAATTCGACATCATTTCTTCCCGGATGAAGCTGGGGATGCTCAGACCGCTCTGTGCCTGCAAACGAGGTAGGAGCTAAGAGGGCAAAAAGGAAGAGTGTCGAAAAAGACCAGAACCGGGACATAGGGGAAGCCTGAAGAATTGTGGAGTGTTCCTACGGGTCGGGATGGATCTCCCTGGGCTCAAAGTACTCAGACGACTCGGGAGGATCAAGGTTTAATGCCTGTGGAAGGCACTGTCACCTCCAGGTCTGTGGTCACCAGGTCTGCCGATCAAGAAACCTCATTGTTCCAGTGTCTGATTGCGGTGTGCACACGGACACCCCGCTCACATACTTCATACTCATCTACTCTACTACTTCCTTCTTTCTCGAATTCTTTATACCTTTTCCGCCATCTGAAGCGTCGCGGCCTTCCTCGATTGCACCGGACTCCATGCTTCGCTTCGAATCATTCGTCACCCATTCCACCTCGAGAGGAGCATCATGGATTTCTCATCGGTCGGACGCGGGCTTCTCGGACTCGTCTTTGTCATAGGCATCGCCTTTCTTTTCTCGCCCAACAAACGGGCCATCAGCTGGCGGCTGGTCGGTGTCGGCCTCGGAATGCAGTTTGTCTTCGCCCTTTTCGTCCTGAAAACAGACATTGGCAGACAGATCTTCGACGCCATCAGCAAGGCCTTTGTTCGGCTGTTTGCCTTCGCGCTGAACGGCGCTCAATTCGTGTTTGGTTCGTTGGCGACGGCTCCCGGGGACAAGGGAAGCCTCGGCTTTTTCTTTGCCTTCCAGGTGCTCCCGACAATCATTTTCTTCGCATCGCTGATGGCGATATTGTACCACCTCGGCGTTATGCAGCGCGTGGTGCAGGGAATGGCCTGGGTGATCTCGAAATTCATGAAGGCAAGCGGAGCAGAATCGCTCTGCGTCGCGGCAGCCACGTTCATCGGTCAGACGGAAGCACCGCTGGTCATCCGCCCATACATCGCCAAGATGACGCAGTCTGAACTCTATACCGTTATGACAAGCGGTATGGCCCACATCGCCGGGGGCGTGATGATCGCCTACTATACGCTTCTCGGCGTTGCCTATGCAAAATCGTATGGCATGGGGCTTGATGCATCACAGATCTACTTCGCCGGACACCTGCTCGCAGCAGTGATCATGGCCGCGCCGGCGACGATCGTTGTCGCGAAGATGCTCTTTCCGGAGACAGAAGAACCTCTCACGATGGGGACGGTGAAGCTGAAGATCGAGAAGACCTATTCAAACGTGATCGAAGCGGCAGCTTCCGGTGCCTCGGACGGTGTCCGGCTTGCACTGAACGTTGGCGGAATGCTGATCGCGTTCATCGCGTTTATCGCTCTCATCAATTTTCTGCTCGGACTCCTCGGCGATGCCACCGGTCTCGGTGCGCTCTGCGTGGCGCAGTTTGGAAAGCCTCTTTCACTCGAACTGTTGTTCGGACTGATCTTCCAGTTCGTCGCCTTCGCAATCGGCGTTCCGTGGGGCGATGCGCTCAATGTGGGAAGCCTGATGGGACTGAAGCTTGTCCTGAACGAGTTCGTTGCCTATTCACAGATGGCGGACGTCGTCGCGGCGCATCAGCTTTCTGAAAAAGCGATCGTCATTGCCACCTATGCGCTCTGCGGGTTTGCGAACTTCTCCTCGATAGCAATCCAGATCGGCGGAATCAGTCCGCTCGCGGAGAACAGGCGGAGCGACATCGCGAAACTCGGCTTCCGGGCGCTGCTGGGAGGCACCATTGCAACCTGGATGACGGCATCGATTGCAGGGATGTTTGTCAGTTGATAAGCTCGAAATGGCACACTGATGACACAGATGAAACGGATTTACACAGATGTTCTCATCTGTGTAAATCTCTCCTTTTCTGTGTAATCAGTGTGCGCTTCTATTATTGATTGAGGGATTTCGCTATGAACAACACTTCAAAACGCTATCAGTGGTTTGCCCTTGGGGACCTGAACGGCTTCTTCGGACTGATGTTCGACAACCTGACCGTTCTTTCGTTCCTTGCCGGCATACTCGTCTTTGTTTTCAAATTCCCCGCCGACATCGTGTACACCAAAATGTTTCCCGGCACGGCATTCGGCGTGCTCTTTGGAGATATTGTCTACACGTGGATGGCCTTCCGACTCTCGAAAAAGACAGGAAATCCCACCGTCACAGCAATGCCGCTGGGCCTGGATACGCCGTCTACAATCGGTATCGCTCTTGTTGTCCTCGGTCCTGCCTTCGTGGGCCTGAAGGCGGAAGGAATGTCCGAACACGACGCTGCGCTGATGACGTGGTACATCGGCATGGCGACCATGGTGATGATCGGCATACTCAAAGTAGTATTTTCGTTCATCGGTCAGTGGGTGCAGCGTGTCGTGCCGCAGGCGGGGCTCCTTGGTTCGCTTGCGGGAATTGGGCTCGCACTTATCGGATTGACGCCTCTGGTCGACGTGTTTGGGATGCCCATTGTCGGTATGATTTCGCTCGGACTCATCCTCTATACACTCGTTGCGCGCATCCGCCTGCCGAAGAATTTCCCGAGCGTCTTCGCGGCCGTCTTCATAGGGACGGCGATCTACTATTTGTTCGGCTCGACGGGTTGGATGGGGGGGACCTACGCCGGAGCGCCGGCGCTGGATTTCCATTTGGGATTTCCGACACCGACGCTCGGGTTCATTGACGGCTTCACTCGGGCGCTTAAATACCTGCCGATAGCGATTCCATTTGGTCTGCTGACAGTGGTGGGCGGCATCAACGTCACTGAGAGTGCCCGCGTTGCAGGCGATGATTACAACACGAGGAGTATACTTCTCACAGAAGCGATCGCAACGCTCATCGCAGGCATGTGCGGAGGAGTTGCACAATCCACTCCGTACATCGGGCAGCCTGCCTACAAACATATGGGTTCAAGAGCGGGCTACACCTTAATGACGGGGCTGTTTATCGGGTTGGGAGGAATGCTGGGGTATGTTTCATTCTTCGTCGAACTCATCCCGCGTGCAGTGCTCGCCCCCATCCTGATTTTCGTGGCACTCGACATCGTATGCCAATCGTTCCTCGCCTGTCCGGCCCGCCACGCGCCGGCCGTTGCGTTCGCGTTTTTCCCGACCGTTGCCCGGCTGCTTTCGATTAAGCTCGGCAACCCCGAGTTCGTACCGGCGGAGAATTTCCAGAAGCTGATGGTCGCTCCCGGAAAGGCTCTGCCCGAAATGCTGGTGACGTTTGCTCTCGGCAACGGATTCATCGTCACCGCGATGTTGTGGGGGGGCTTCCTCGCAGAGTTGATTGACCGTCATCTGAGAAAAGCATCTGTCTATCTTCTGATTCTCGCCGGCCTCACGTACTTTGGAGTCATCCATTCGGCATCAGCAGACGGAGTGATGTATCTCCCCTGGACGCTGGAAAGTGTTCTGCAGAAGATCCCATACCAGTTTGCAGCCGCGTACCTCGTGTTTGCTGTGATGTTGTTCCTGTTCTCGTTCACGAAGGAATCGCTCGAGCCCATGCCCGAGCACGAGTAAGCTGTGAGGCCCTTCGTGTCTTCAACCGTATCACTCAGGAAACCTTGAGGGCTGACATATTGTGTTTGCGTTTCTGCGGCTTTTCCAGCATGTTAGTCCGGCACCCCGCGTCCGATGTGCAGGCAGCCGCGTGGCCGGTATAACGTATCTTTTTCGAAAATGGAGTTAAACCTCGCCAAACTTGACGCTGTCAAAGCGCCAACAAGGAGGAAGGATCTATGAAACCATCAATTGTCTTCACCCTGTCTGCGGTACTCGTTCTGGCCATCGTGCTGACTCTCCCGGCCTGTTCCGATCGGGGAAATGTTAATGGCCCCCGTCAGATGAACTTCGACATCGCTCAGTTCGCCATTGTGGACTATGGCGATGTTCAGAACGGCGTTGAGGATGCGACCACCGAAACCGAAATGACATTTAACAGCACGCTCTTGAACTACGGTTTCGTCGACGGCGACCGGCTGTTCGTACCTGGCGACCCTGCCATGAGGGGAATGCCTTGGTTCGATCGGTTCAATTTCGGAAAACACCTGGGCCTCTTCTTCAGACAGCTGAACCTGACGGACGATCAGAAGACCCGCATTCGAGATTTGGCGAAAACGTTCCACCAGGACATGAAACCGCTCATCCAGCAATTCTTCGAAGCGAACAAGACCATTATTCAGGACGCAAATACAAAACGGCGGGCAATCCTGGATGATGTGAAGAACGGAAAGCTTACGCGGGAGGCCGCGGCCGCACAAATCAAAGTTCTCAACCAGGCAACGCGGGAACTGATCAAGAACAATCCGGCGTCGCAGACTGTCAAAGTTGCGATGTGCGCGAAGAGGGATCAGCTCTTTGCAGGCGTTACTGCGATTCTTCAGGGAGAACAGATTACGAAGTGGAAAGACTGGATCGCGAAGATTCAGGATCCATGCGCTCCGTAGCGGGCAAGCACATCATGGGGATCAACGAGAGCCGGTCAATGTTGACCGGCTCTTGTGTTTTTCGCAGGATCGATATCCCGTCGGGAATTTATCGGATATACTGGAAACCCGATAAGTCAGCGAAGCAGAGCCGCTCCTTAATCTGAGAATGATTTTGGGAATGATTTTTCCCACCTGTTTGCGGATCGACTTAGAATCTGCTACCTTCACTTCAACACCCATCATACCTTTCTGATCTTCCCGGGACTTCGATGGCTGACGCAGCGAATTCCGGAATCCCGGTTCAACGTAAAGGAACGATCCACAATGAACTCACGCGAACGAGTCATCAGTGCCTATGAGCGGCGCGGATATGACCGCATCCCGATCAAACACGAGGGCACACCCGAAATCAACCGGATGATCATGCAGCACTTCGGCCTCAGCAACATGGAGCAGGTGCTGCGGCTCGTCGGTGACGATTTCCGTTATGTTGAACCTGTATATGTCGGGCCGGAACTGCGAACATTTCCGGATGGGAGCATCGAGGGGTATTTTGGAGAACGGTACCGCTATGCGCAATTTGAGGGAGGACGCTACCTCGAAGCATGCTACCTGCCCTATGCCGGCATTGAGACTCTCGATAAACTCGATCGCTCTCACTTTCCGAAAGCGGATGGGTTTGATTATTCGACGATCCGGGCACAGTGTGAGGCGCTGAAGGGCCGATACGCCATCTGTTTTGGCACGGCAGGAGACATGGATTTCATCAACAGCATCGGACGGGCCCGTGGCATGGAAGAGGTATTGATGGATCTCCTTGAGGACAATGAAGTCTTCCTCGAAATCATGGAGGCCCGGTTCAAGTTCTACTACGAACAGCACCGGCGGGTGCTTGAAGCGGCGGGAGGATTGATCGACTTTGCCCATGTGGGGGATGATCTTGGGAACCAGCAGGGCCAGATGATCAGTCACGAGATTTTCGAGCGCCACTTCGCTCCAAAATACAAGAAATACTTCGACATGGTACACAGCTATGGTGCGCGCACGATGATGCATATGTGCGGCACCGTTGAAGCCTTTCTGCCTCGCCTGATTGAGCTGGGGCTGGATGTGCAGGACGTAGTCCAGCCGACGACGCCGGAAATGGATATCGCGTATCTTAAGTCGCACTACGGCGACCGCCTGACGTTTTGCGGGTCGGTTTGCGTGCAGACGACGATGGCATGGGGGACGGTGGACGATGTTCAACGAGAGGTGCGAAGGAGGCTGGATTTGTTTCCTGATGGCGGGTTGTTCCTTGGTCCGTCGCATGCGATTCAGGTTGGTTCACCAATGGCCAATATCATCGCGCTCTACAAGACAGCCGGCTCGCTGACAGAAAAGGTCGACGCATCGATCTTGTCGGCTACAGACGGTGTCGATCCGGACAAAATTAACATGTCGAAGCTATTTTGAAAGAGATTAGCACACTGATGACACAGAAAAGGACGTGATGACCACAGATTGATCAATCAGTGTAAATCTGTATCATCAGTGTCATCTGTGTGCAATTAACAGCGCAATCGTTGTGCACAAACCTGGTTGAATGGAAATGAATTCACGTGAACGCGTACTAACCTCTATGCGCCGAACCGGTCTCCCGGATCGCCCGCCGTTTGAAATCAGCTGGGGGGCATTCACGCCGGGACTCATGAAGGTGTTCCGGGAACGAACCGGATTTCAGCTTGATCCTGCCGAGTATTTCGACTTCGATACCCGTTCCGTCAACATCAATCCGACAACAAAACAGACCGATTTTCGCCGCCGGTTTGATGCAGAAATTCCATCGAATGTCATTTGGGATGAATGGGGCTACGGGGCGGTCCAGGGATCGATGGAGCATTTCCTGGAATACAAGTATCACCCCCTTGCCGTTTGCACGACGGTTGAACAAATCCTCGAATTCGACTGTCCTGATGTCGATGCGGACTATCGATTTGAGGGGATAGCCGAAAAGACGCGGGCGTATCAAGACCGGGGCTACGCCGTCACCGGCGAACTGTACATGACGATCTTCGAAACCGCATGGCTCATGCGCGGGATGGAGAACCTGCTTACCGATTTCTATCGCAACGAAGACCTCGCACACGCGATCTGTGAGAAGCTCACGGAGATTCGCATTCGTCAGGCGAGAAAGTACGCAGAGATCGGAGTGGATGTGCTGAGGCTCGGTGACGACGTTTCGACGCAGCATGGACCTATGTTCGGCCTCGAATTGTACCGGAAGTTCCTGAAAGAGCGAACGCGGCGGATCATTGCGGCTGCAAAGCAGGAGAACGATGACATCCTCGTGTTCATGCACTCTGACGGAGCCATCATGGACTTCATCCCGGAGTACATCGACATCGGGGTCGACATCGTAAACCCGGTCCAGCCGGAGTGCAACGATCTGGAAGAAATCGGTCGCCGGTTCAGTGGCAAGATTTCGTTCTGGGGAGGCATCGGGACGCAGACGACGATGCCCTACAGCGCGCCAGAAGAGATTGCGCGAACGGTGAAGCAGATTCAGGGGCAATTGGGAGCAAAGGGGGGACTGCTGATCGCTCCATCGCATATACTGGAGCCTGATGTGCCTTGGGAAAACGTGCTTGCCTTCGTTGACGCGGTGCGCCAGTAAGCCGGTAGACCCGTCAGGTTTGCCAAGGTGACTCCCGGGAAACCTGACGGGTCTGCAATGCAACTTCAGCTCAGGTTGGACTTCAATTCCTCGAGTTCATTCCATCGTGTATAGAGACGATCCACGGTTGCTTTCGCGGTCTCGAGTTCGCCCATTAGTTGAGCAATTTGGTCTCCGCGCTTCTGGTAGAAATCCGGCTCGGAGAAAATCGCTTCAAGACGCTCAACTTCCGCTTCTGCATCCACAATGCCGCGCTCGATAGATTCAAGCTCGCGCGCTTCCTTCCACTTCAAACCCTTCGGCTGAGTCTTTGTCGTAGTCTCCTGCTTCTTCGATGGGATGTCCGCGGGCACGTCCGCGGCCGTGCGGAGTTCCCTCTTCTCGAGGTAGTAATCATAATCGCCCTCACTGAAGTGAACTTCTCCCTCTCCTTCAAACGCCAGAATCCCGTTGCAGACCCTGTTCAGAAAGTACCGATCGTGGCTCACGATGATCACACACCCCTCGAATGCGACCAGGGCTTCCTCCAGGACGCGGAGCGTCGCCAAATCAAGATCATTCGTCGGCTCATCCAGGATCAGAAAATTTCCCCCGTTCATCAGGATCTTTGCGAGCAGAAGCCTGCTCCGCTCACCGCCTGAGAGTTTCTCTACCTTGGTGTTGATCCTGTCGTCCGTGAAGAGAAATCGCCGGAGGTATTTCCAGACGGTGAGGCGCTCCTCGCCGAACATGATCCACTCGCGTCCATCGCCGATTTCCTGAAGGACCGTGTTCTTGTCGTTCAACGCCAGCCGGGATTGGTCGACGTAGTTGAAGACAGTTTTGTCTCCGAGGTCCGTATGTCCGTCACCCGGCTGCAGTTCTCCCAGGATGATCCGCAGCAGCGTCGTTTTGCCGAGCCCGTTCCGGCCTATGATTCCGAGTTTCCGGTGCCTCTCGAAATTGAAATTCAACCCAGAAAACAGTTGTCTTCCTCCCAGCTCAATCCCCAGGTTCTTCAGGTTCAGGACCCTTGATCCGAACGGAGGGGCGGGGGGAAGAATCAGGTCAACTTCCGCGTCAGCTTCGTATCCGTCTTCGGCAAGTGTCTCGAAATAACTCTTGAGACGGCTCTTTGCTTTTGTGCGCCGGGCCCGCGGCCCGCGGCGGACCCAATCGAGTTCGCGCCGGAGAAACCTGTTCCGCTTCCTCTCCTCGGTTTCGAGCTGAGCTTCGCGTTCAGCTTTGTCGATGAGGAAATCGGTGTAGTTGCCTTCGTGTGAATAGCATTCCCCGTTGGAGAGTTCAACAATTCTGGTCGCGATCGAGTCAAGGAAATATCTGTCGTGCGTGACGAAAAGGCAGGCGCCTGAATAGTTCTCCAGGAAGCTCTCCATCCATTCGATGGATTGTGTGTCGAGGTGGTTCGTCGGTTCATCGAGGATGAGCAGGTCGGGACGAGAGATGATCGCTTTGCACAATGCGACGCGGCGTTTCTCGCCGCCGGAAAGAGTCTGAATGCCGCGACTCCGCTCCGGTACATTCAAGGAGTGCATCGCGGTCTGAATCCTGTTCTCGAGATTCCATCCGTCCCGATGATGGATCTGCTCTTCGAGGAGGTGACGCCGGTCAGAGGTGTAGGGGAGAGATTCATATTCTCTCAGGATGTCGATGACGTCGTGAGCCCCCTCCACAATATTGTCGTACACCGTTTTCGTCTGATCGAGCTGAAAATCCTGGGACAAATACCCAAGGATCATTGCGCGCCGGCGTTCGACGGATCCTGAATCAGGCTCCATCACCGCGGCGATGATCCTCAGGAGCGTGGTCTTTCCGGAGCCGTTGTTTCCGATGAGCCCGATCCTGTCGTCCTGATGAATGCTGATGGACGCGTTCTTTAACACAACCTGTTCTCCGAAGTGGACGGACAGATCGCGTGCAGCGATGAGGATGCTCCTGACGGAGCTCGATCAAGTGCTATTTCCTGGATAGAGACATTCCGCCCCTACGGGGCTGTCAGGCCCGACATCCAGGATCCCGGTGTGTCAGTGCTCTCTGTATTGAGTCACGAAAGCGCTCGGCTGGGAGCGCAATATTTATTACCAGGTGAAACAAGATCATGGGAAGATCCATAGGAACAAGACAGCTGAGCTCATCTTCTTGGTTAGAGACATTCCGCACCTACGGGGCTGTTGGGCCCGGAATCAAGGATTCGCGTGCGGTGGGACTCAGTGTGTTGAGTCACGGAAGCGCTGGGCTGGGAGCGGAATATCTAGTACCAAGTGAAATAATATCATGGGAAGCTCCGTAGGAACAAGACAGCTGAGTTCAACTCCTTGACGGAGCTCGATCAAGTTCCATTTCCTGGTTAGAGACATTCCGCCCCTACGGGGCTGTTCGGCCCGGAATCAAGGATTCGCGTGCGTTGGGACTCTGTGCGTTGAGCCACGAAAGCGCTCCGTTAGGAGCGCAATGTCTGTAACTACGCAAATCACATTAAAGGAAGCTCCAGAGGAGCGGCACACCAATCTACAAAACATTCTCCGAGACCGAACATGCAATTAGTCGGTTTGTTCGAAAACGTACTTCTTGTCGAATTCAATGTGAGAATCCTGGAGCATCTGGAGATATTCATCGAGGAAGCACTTTCTTGAATGATGCGCTTCTTGATTCTCAATGTACTTGATCACCCTCTCCAGTTCTTCATGTGACCGGGTGAAGGCCCCAAAGCCCTCTTGCCAATTGAATTTGCCTCGAACCCATCGTCGTTCATTGACAAATCTTGACGAATTTGCCTTGATGTCACGAACCAACTCGGAGAGTGCAATATCAGGTCTCAAGCCAAGAAGCACGTGCACGTGGTCAGGCATGCTATTGATGCCTATCAGTTTCTGACCCTGATTCCGTACAATACCCGCGATGTATTTATGCAATTCCTCCTTCCATTGTTTCCGGATGAGACCAAGTCTTCCCTTGACCGCAAAGACTACATGTACGTATAGTTGAGTGTATGTATTGGCCATGACGACACCAATCAGTCTGACCTCCTGACGGAGCTCGATCAAGTGCTATTTCCTGGATAGAGACATTCCGCCCCTACGGGGCTGTCAGGCCCGACATCCAGGATCCCGGTGTGTCAGTGCTCTCTGTATTGAGTCACGAAAGCGCTCGGCTGGGAGCGCAATGTCTGTAACTACGCAAATCACATTAAAGGAAGCTCCAGAGGAGCTGCACAGTTAGACTTACCGATTCCGATCATAGCATCCGATCGCGATCTCCTATCGCGCAGATGGAGCCCGATCTTGTGTCATGTCCCGACCAGCGACATGCAGCCACTGCGCGATTGCAGAGAAAAGCCCCAGCACGTGCTGAGGCTTTTCAACCTGGGTACCAAGTAGACCTTCAGGTTTGCTCCCGGATCACCGTGGAAACCTGACGGGTCCACACTGTTCTTGTTACCAGATCTTCACTCTCAGACTCTCAGGCCGCCACATCGCATTCCCCTCTTTCACTCCGAACGTCTGATAGAACTCGGGCATATCGGCCAGCGGACCAATGACACGGAACTTCGCAGGGGAGTGTTCATTGCTTCGAACCTGATTCGCGATCGACTCCGGGCGTTCATTGATCATCCACGCGAGGGCGTACCCGAGGAAAAAGCGCTGATCCGGATTCAGCCCGGCGATGATCTCCTTGTTTTTGTACTGCTTGGTTTTTTTGAACGCATCATATCCCATCATGATACCGCCGATGTCGGCAATATTTTCACCTTGCGTCAGTTCTCCATTGATGTGGAGGCTGTCGACGGCGATGTAGTCGTTGAACTGTTTGACAACCATCTTGGTCTTCGCTGTGAACTTTGCGCTGTCGTCGGCGGTCCACCAGTTGTTGAGATTCCCCATCTCATCATACTTGCTCCCCTGATCGTCGAACCCATGCGTGATCTCGTGACCAAACGTGGACCCGCCGATGATGGAATACAGCAGGGCATCGTCCGCGAGCACGCGTTCATAGCCCGGCACGATGATGTTACATCCCGGAACGACTATTTCGTTGTTGGAGGGGTTGTAGTACGCGTTGTAGGTTTGAGGTTCCATACCCCATTCCGTCCGGTCGACCGGTTTGCCGAACTTCGAAATCATATACTTGTGCCGCCATGTGTTCGCATTCATCACGTTGTGGACAAACGACGAGCGGTCGGTCTGGAGCGTGCTCAGGTCTTTCCATTTGTCGGGATATCCGACTTTCATAATGATGGAATTGAGTTTCACGAGGGCTTTCGCCTTTGTCGCCTCGCTCATCCAGTCGAGGGCTTTAATCCGTTCGGCGTACGCTTCTCTGATGGCGTTTCCGATTTCCTGGAGCTTTTCCTTCGTTCCCTTCGGCAGGTACTCGTCGACATAGACCTGTCCAATGAGCTCACCCAGCGAGCCGTCGGACTGTTCCACGACGCGTTTCCATCGCGGCTTCGGCTCTTTGACGCCCCGGAGGGTGGTGGAGTAGAAGCTGAAGGCCTCGAGGTAGGTCTTGTCGTCCATGTACCGGGCGAGTCCGCGTACGAGATGGTATTTGAGGTAGTTCTTCCAATCAGCGAGCGGTACGGTTTTCAGCGTCCCGTTCAGGGCGGTGAGAAACTCCGGCTGTCCGACGATGACGGTGTCGACGTTCTGCAATCCTGAGCCTGCCATGAACACGGCCCAATCCAGGCCGGGTGTCGAACTGGCGAGCTGCTTGAAC
Organism: Ignavibacteriales bacterium; assembly: GCA_026390595.1. NCBI lineage: Bacteria > Pseudomonadati > Ignavibacteriota > Ignavibacteria > Ignavibacteriales > Ignavibacteriales bacterium. Next base: position 120,962 of record JAPLFQ010000010.1, on the reverse strand, counting down.
GACATCTTGTTGTAGTTCTTGATCGGGTCCCGCGTGTCCTCGCGCTTCCGGGCGGCCTTGGCAAGGCTGGTTTCGAGTTTCATCAGGCTGCCTGCGGCCATTTTCGCTCTGGCATTGTCATAGCCGAGGATCACGAACATGTTATTGAGGTGCTCGACAAACTTCTGGCGAATCTTCACCGCGCCGGCGTCGGTGTCGAAATAGTACCGGCGGTCCGGGAGACTGAGCCCTCCCTGGTAGATGAACACGGCGTTCTTGCTGCTGATCCGGTCATCCTGTCCGACACTGAAGGAAAACAACGGAGAGCCCGAAACAGTACGAATATAAGCAGCAGCTTTGACCACGCCCTGCACATCCTTCAAGCCATCGATCATATCGAGATCGCTCCTCAGGTCGGCGATTCCGTTCTTGTTGAGTGTCACGCTATCCATTCCGCTGAAGAAGAAATCGCCGATCTTCTGCTTGTTGCTTCCTTTCGGAGCATTCGTCAATGCCGAAGACGACTCACAGATGTTGCGGATCTGAGCGTTGATGGTGTCCTGAATGAGCTGCCAGAGTCCGTTGCTCGTTTCGCTCGCCGGAATAGGATTGTCCTTGAACCATTTCCCGTTTGCGAAGAGAAAAAAATCGTTGCCGGGCGTCACCGTGGAATCGATGTGTGCTGCCAGGGCGTCGGGCTTCTGTGAAGCGTTCTTTGATTGGCACGAAATTGAAAGTGCCGCAAGAATGAGGATGAACAACGAAAGATGGATTTGTTTCATGTTACTCCCTGGGATGCAGAAATAGAAACTCTTGGATGTGTGTTATATAGTGAAAGGGAGAGGGAAAATCAACTTCTTGCCGGTCCCTTCAGGCTGATCACGACTCCTCCTCCTCCAATCAACAGCATGATAACCGCCTGAATCATTGTTTTGTAGTTCACCGTTGCTCCGGTGAAGGCTGAGATGTACAGGAACCAGCAGCCGACAATCAGAAGGAGAACATATACACCGATCATGATGGTGCGCGCACGTGCGTTGGTTTCCGGCGTATCGATGGCGAACGCACGATTGTAGAACATGAGACCGACTACCGCAGCGATGTCCAGTCCTGCGAACATCAACCAGAACAATCGTGTGGTGCCGATGGAGTCCGGTTGACCGATGACGGGTTTCATGATCGATTCGTACAGCGCACCGCCGATGCTCGAGCCGACAAGACTGCCGATGACACCATAGAGGAACGCATATCCCATGTAGACCGCTTTCTTGTCCGCCGGAGCAACCAGCCCGACGTAACTGTAATACTTCGGGTGAGCGGTCATTTCACCGATGGAAAACACGACGATGCCTGCCACGAAGATCCAGATGTTCGAAGAGAACGCGAGGAGAATGAAGCCGAGGAACCCGAGGAACATGCCGGAGATCATCGTCGGCAGAGGTTTGGCGTTCTTTACGATCCTGCTGACGAATACCTGAAGCAGTATGATAGTGCCGGCGTTCACGATGGTGACGTACTCGGGTCCGAACTTGAGCGGAAGTCCGATCGAAGCGAACAACTGATCAATGGGCGCAGTGGGAATAAAGTCGCGCAGATACCATAGCACTGAACCAAAGTTCTGAAAGTACAAAATCCAGAAACCGGAGTAGACTACAATCATCAGCATGAACCGGGCATCGCCAAGAACCATCGCCGCCCCCTGGAGCACGTCCTTGAACGAACGAGTATTTTCGGGTTTTGGGGGATCCTTGAACATGAAGATAGTAGGGAGCAGCATGGCCGCACAATAGAGGGAGGAGGCAGTGAACACGTACGTCCATGAGAAGTCTTTGATGTAGCTGACGACGAACGGAGCGATAAACGCGCCGAGATTGATCATCCAGTAATAGATACCGAAACCGAATCCAGAGTTGCCTTCGTTGGTGCTCCTGGCGATGGTTCCGCTGATGATCGGTTTGAACAGCCCGGCCCCCGAGGCCATCACGAGCAAGCTCGCGAAGACAGCACCGTAGGAACTCATATGTCCGGTTGCGAAGTATCCCGCAGTGAGGAACGAAAACGCCACCATGAGCATCCGTCTGTATCCGTATCGATCGGCTAGCGCGCCGCCGAGAATCGGGACGACATACGTCATAGCGTAGATCAGACCTTGCAGAAAGCCTACCGATTGTTCCGAGAATCCGAGCCCGCCGGACTGAACAGAATCGGTAAGGTAAATGGCAAGAACGGAGTTCATGCCATAGTATGCAGCGCGTTCGAACAGTTCCATCGTGTTCGCGATCCAGAACACGCGCGGGAATGATTTCATCAAGCCGGATGACGATGTGGGCATAAGGGCTCCTTCCTGTGAGAGCACGGTGACCGTCCAATGTAGAGAAGGAAGGAGTGAAAGACAAGGAGGGGGGTAGGGGGGGGGGTGCTTAATTCAGAAGAAACAAAACAAACAGCAGCTGGCAGACGGCACCGCGGTCAGTTGTCAGCCTCGGGGTCATTCGGCTTGTATTCTCCTGCTGCATTTGGTACATTGGCACGCATCAGCACCGTTTGTGTGGGCGACATCCTTCCGCTTCGTTGTAACAGCCAAGTCTACAAATCGTTCAACACACGCTTACATTGGGGAATACTTTATGCCTGCGCGCATTGGTTTCGACAGCGACAAGTACCTTGCCGAGCAAACTGCGGCCATCCTTGAACGCGTCAAACGGTTTGAGAACAAGCTCTATCTGGAGTTCGGGGGGAAACTCGTGTATGATTTTCACGCTGCACGTGTGTTGCCGGGGTTCGATCCCAATGTCAAAATCCGATTATTACAGGAACTGCGGGACAAATCAGAAGTTGTGCTCTGCATCTACGCAGGGGACATCGAGAGAAAGAAGATGCGGGCAGATTTCGGCATTACGTATGATGCCGACGCACTGAAGCTCATCGACGACCTTCGCTCGCGCGGCATCAATGTGACCGGTGTCGTGATCACGAGATTTGAGAACCAGCCGTCTGCGTTGCTCTTCAAGAACAAACTGGAGCGTCGCAACATCCAGGTGTACATCCATCGGTATACGCGAGGGTATCCCACGGATGTGGACGTGGTTGTGAGCGATGAAGGCTACGGCGCCAATGACTACATCCGTACGACGCAACCGATTGTCGTGATCACCGGGCCGGGGCCGCTCAGCGGCAAGCTCGCCACGTGTCTCTCCCAATTGTATCACGAATGGCGGCGAGGGACGCATGCCGGATACGCGAAGTTCGAAACGTTCCCAATCTGGAACCTGCCCCTGAAGCACCCGATCAACGTCGCCTATGAGGCTGCAACTGCGGACATACGGGATTTCAACGTGATCGATTCATTTCACCTTGAGGCGTATGACCAGAAGGCGGTCAACTATAATCGCGATGTAGAAGCATTTCCACTCCTGAAGCGGATCATTGAGAAAATCACCGGAGAACCTTCCTTCTACAAATCGCCGACTGACATGGGCGTCAATCGGGCGGGATTTGGAATCATCGATGACGGAGCGGTCCGGTTTGCGGCGACGCAGGAAGTCATCCGCCGTTATTTTCGCTACGCCTGTGAGTACGCGATGGGTCTCACAGACAAAGGGACTGTCCAGCGCGCCGAACTGTTGATGAATGAACTCGGAGCGCACCCGGAGGATCGCAGCACCGTGCTCCCCGCCCGCAAGGCGGCGGCTGAAGCAGAAGGGAATCAAAAAGGGAATGAAGGTGTCTACTGCGGAGCGGCAATTGAGCTTCGGGATGGGACAATCGTGACGGGCAAAAACTCTCCGCTCATGCACTCATCGTCAGCGCTGATCCTGAATGCGATCAAACAGATGGCCAATCTGCCGGATTCGGTTCATCTCCTTGCGCCTGAGATCATTGCATCATTGAGTCATTTCAAGAAGGATGTGCTGCAGGGTACTATGCTCAGCCTGGACCTCGAAGAAACCCTTATTGCATTGAGCATCAGCGGCACGACGAATCCCGCTGCACAGGCTGCGGTGGAAAAGCTCAAAGAACTCCGCGGATGTGAGGTTCATTTAACACACATACCTACTCCAGGTGACGATGCCGGACTGAGAAAGCTGGGCGTGAACCTGACGACCGATCCCAATTTCGTGACGAAGCAGCTGTTTATGGGGTAGGGGGGAAAGAATCCAGAATCCAGAAGGCAGAAGAGAGGATCCACTGTCGATGCGGCCCAATCACAAGCCTTCGCTATCAGTTTTGATTTCTTTTCAAGCATCGTCCGCGCCGAGTAAAGGGGTAGACGAAAAGCCTCAATATTGTTGGGCGATTTTGGATATTGGCATTGGGTTTCGTTGCTTCCAGACAATTTGATATTTCCTCCCCGATTCGCTATGTTAGCATCCATCAGCACCGTCTTTTCGAGGCGCCCCGCAGCTCCCCCTCCGCCCCGAAAAGTATACACCTAACTTAGCCACCCTTCGCTCACCCGCATGGAGCAGCCCTCATGCCGGGCACCACTCTGTCCCATTGCAGGATTATAGGGAAGCTCACGACTGCGTTTCTCAAAGGAGGAACTCTGCCGGGACACATTGGCGGGAGGCATGAGCGATGATAGGGCAGACGATATCACATTACCGCATCCTTGAAAAGCTCGGAGGAGGCGGGATGGGTGTTGTCTATAAAGCCGAGGACACAAAGCTCAAGCGTCAAGTAGCCCTGAAGTTCCTTCCTCCCGAACTCACCACCGACGAAGATGCCAAGGAGCGTTTCATCCGGGAAGCGCAGGCGGCATCTGCCCTTCAGCATAACAATATCTGTACAGTCCACGACATTGACGAGAGCAGAGATGGACAGATATTCATGGTGATGGATCTCTACGAGGGCGAGACTCTTAAAAAGACAATTGCCCGCGGCCCAATCCAACCACATGAAGCTGCGTCTCTCACCGCACAGATTGCGGAAGGCCTTGCGCGTGCGCACGAGAAAGGTCTCGTGCACCGGGATGTCAAGCCTGCGAACATCCTTGTGACGAAAGCCGGCGTCGTCAAGATCGTCGATTTCGGACTGGCGAAGTTCATCTACTCTCCGCAGGTATCCCGGGAGGGAAGGAGAGCCGGGACGACGCTGTATATGTCGCCCGAGCAATTGAAAGGAGAACCAATTGACGCGCGGACAGACATCTGGTCTTTCGGCGTGCTGCTGTATCAAATGCTGACGGGTATACATCCATTCGACGCAGAGTTTGACGAAAGCGTAATGTACCGGGTGATCACTGACGAACCGCTGCCGGTTGCGACGGTACAGCCTGGTGTTCCGACAGCCCTCTCCGATCTCGTGATGCATTGCCTGCAGAAGGAGAAGACCAAGCGTCCGCAGTCGATGGATGAAATCCTCGACGCGCTGCGTGTACTTACCGAAGTTCGCACGAGCCATCTCACGCGGAAACGCCTCGGCCGGATTGCCGCCGTCACCGGCGCTGCGATGGCGGTCGCTGCCGTTGGTTTGTATCTCGGCTGGGATCTTTTCTTTCCGCCTCCGCCGCAGACGATCAGAATTGCCGTGCTCCAGTTCGTGGACGAGCCGAGAGACACATTACTTCAGGCCTACAAACCGGAGATGCAGCGGCAGTTCGAAGGGGAATTTGTCAATGTTCATCGCATCATCACAAAACCGCTGCTGCGACTGAATGCGAACATCAGGGAATCGTTCGGGGAAGAGAATCCGCCCCGTACCGACAGATTCCTCTCCTTCCTGAGAAACCAGACGGTCGACTATGTGATCGATGGAAGCATTACCAATTCGCCCGGGGGAGGAAGAATCCTTCAGGCAAGTCTGGTGAAGGCGAGTTCCTTTGACCCGGTTCAGGTGTTTCAGGGTGCGTTTGCTTCCCCGCGGCAACTCGACTCGCTCTGCCGGAATCTTGCCCGGCAAGCAAGCGCGTTCCTGCGTCTGGAGATTCTCGAGGAGAAACCGAATCTGGGCATTTGGAGCAAGAACAAGCCCGCCAACTATGGCGCACTCGAACGGCTGTACAGAGCATATGAGTTCTATTGTGATGGGGAGTTGTCGGCGGGGAGTGCAGCGCTTCAGGAAGCGGTCGCGCTTGATTCAACGTTCATCTCTCCCCGCGTGTGGATCTCATCGTACTACCGAAAGGTGAATCCGGAAGCTGCGCGGCAGAATCAGAATACGCTTCTTCGGTTGCGGCCGGCGGCCGACAAATTCGAGCAAGCCATGATAGATTGGGCCGGGGCTTCTATTTCCTATGATAGTGAGAACCAGATCCGCCATCTCCGCCGTGCGCTTGGTTTTGAACCTGCCAATCGCATCCTCCTCGCGAACCTCGCGGTTCCATTCTTGGAAAAACACGACACGCTGCGCGCCCTCGAAGCATATAGATACTGCGTGACGAGCAAATGGGAGCATAAGCCCATATACCGGGCCGCGGTTCCCCTCCAGCTCAGTGTTCGCTGGTATGACTCAGCCAAAGTCGCCTTGCACAATTGGACTCAGGTCGATACGTCGGTCCATGCGTATTCTCCGGAGATGTTCGGCTGGCTTCACGCACTCCACCTTCGTTCGGGGGAACTCAAAGAGGCAAAGAAGTGGAAAGACCGGTTCGACATGGCCTGCTCGGATCTCGCCGGCGTTGGTCCGATCGCCTTCACGCTTGGAGCATGTTATGCCGATGCGGGCATGTTTACAGAAGGGGATTCGTTGATGCAGTTCGCCATTTCACTGGACAGCCGCAACGCTGCCTACCATCAAAAATATGGATACGTGTTGTTGCAGTACGGTAAGATCGATACCGCACTTCAGGAACTGAGTCTTGCGGCACAGCTCATTCCTCCATCGAAGGGATTGACACTGAAGCTGGGGAACATCTATCGTATGAAAGGAAACATACCACGAGCATACGAATACTTCAGAAAGTATCTCCAGCAGGATTCAACCAGCTATGATTCGAGACAGATTCAGAAATGGATTGCCGAAAACCACCAGTAACGTAATCACAATCTGAGGAGGTTCTCATGCCAGAAACAGGGACACTCACCAAGATCCGAATACCCCTCCAACTTCAGGTGGGGGACGTAGATCAGTACTCTCTCATATCGTTGATGCACTTGTACAACGCTTGCTCGGGAAACGTGTCGTATTTTGATCAACTTGTCGCAGCCGCTACATCCCAAGAAGATGCAGACAGCAGAAGCAAGAACCTCGGCATTCTGCTACTCAAGGACAACAGGGTTTTGCCGCTCAAATGTTTCGACGAACTCTTCACAAGGCTCAACGACGAGAAGCTCGTCGCTTTCGTCAGGCCGCTTCTGGAGGTCAAAGTGGACTGGAAGAAGATGCAGAAAGCTGCAAAAAAACAGGCCAAGAGCAAGACCTTACGAAAGTACGTGCTTGGCACAACCCGCGGGGAAATCATGTGTGCCTGGCCCGACTGCCCGGATGAGAAGACATAGCATCGGGTATTACAGCGGACGAATGACCACGGTGACATCAAGCGCATGAAAATTCCAAGCACGTTACTTCTACGCAGGGCTTTCGTAGCGGCACAGCCAGGTGGAGTTCGAAAAGTCTTCAACTCGTTCTTTCGAAGGAAGTCCGCCGGCGCGCAGAAACGCAAGTCCGGATCGGACTACTGGTTGCGCCTGCCGTACTGGCGAATCCTGCCGGTCGCGCTTCATAGGCACCCTGGCATGAACCGTCGGCGAATCCCGGTGCCGTCCGGATTCCTCAGAGACATCCAGTGGGCGCAGTACTGCCTCTTTCTCTTCATCCGTTTCCAGGACGACGTCTTCGACGGGCAATCTGCTGATTCTGCGATGATCTATGCTTCCGACCAGTGTCTGTTCGAAGCGGAGCGCATATTCGCGAAGTACTTCGATCGGAGATCCTGGTTCTGGAGGGAATACCGCCGCTCCCTTATCCTGACGACACAATCGATCGTGGAGGTGGACGCGCTGCAATGCAAGTCCACCTCCCGGCCTGAAGATCTTCTCGGGGGATACGTCAACGTGAGCTCGATCCTGAAGGTCGGCTCCGCTGCGGTGTGCGCGAAGCTTCATCAGAAGTCAGTCTACAGGCGAGTATCCTCTTTTTGTAATGAAATGGCGAAGGCAGGGCAACTCATTGACGATCTCCGTGATTTGAACGAAGACCTTGTGCGAAACCGCCACAATTACGCTGCGAAGGTCCTTTCCCGCTCAGAGAATCGAATGCTATCAAGTGGAGGGACCGATGAAATTATCAGCGGTCTCCGCGTTCTGGCGGCGAGCGAACAGATCTATCTCGAAGTTCACTCTCATATGAAGGCGGCTTCCAAAGCAATCGGGCCGCTGGCGATTCCGGAGGTGAACAACTACATTGAGCATCATTCGAGTCTCGTCCCAACGACGATGCCTTCCCGCTAACAGACTGTCCTTCCTGCGCCGAAACCAGCGTTGTGGTCAAGTTGCTTTCATACAATGAATCGTTTATCTTTTTCAGACAATTGCTATGGAGAGATTAATGGCAATCCATTTCGAATTGGCCAAAGGGGAGAAAACTTGAAATCTGGGAGAGACAACACTGCGATAGCGTTCCATCGTCACGGCCTGCACTTGGTCCCGATTCTCCTGATCGTATCGGTCTTCGGGGTCTTGATTCCGCCCGTTCTGCACGCTCAGCATCGCGGTCCCTTGATTCTGACGAACTCGCAAGGTTCCTACAGGCTTGGATTGCATCTGGAGTATCTCGAAGACAAAGATCGATCATTGACAATCCAGGATGTGAGTTCGCTGGGTTTCGCAGGCCGATTCGTCAAAAGCGATTTCGAAGTTCCGAACTTTGGCATCACGAGGTCCGCTTTTTGGGTTCGACTGAAAGTGAAGAATGAAAGCGACAAGGAATACCGTTGGATGCTTGAATATCCCGGATCCGGGGCGAACTCCATTCGGTATTATGTCCCGAGGGAAGACAGCACCGGCTTCACGATCAAGACGACCGGGAGCGCGTATCCTTTCAGTTCGCGGGATGTCCCGCACCGCAATCTTGTTTTCAAAGCGGAACTTCCCTTTGGGAAAGAGACCACGTTGTATCTGCGGGTTGAGGATGACGGACCCGTGAGTATCCCGCTTGTGCTCTGGGCCAGCGAAGAGTTCGGTGCCAAAGACCGCAATGAGCTTCTTATCATTGGACTTCTTCTCGGCGTCCTCCTCATCATGCTGGTGTACAATCTGATCCTGGGCGTGATGTTGCGCGACGTGGGATACCTCTCGTTTGCACTCTTTCTCTTCGCGCTCGCAGGAATGTATGCCGACGGTCGTGGAATAAATCAGCAATACGTTTGGCCGAATCATCCTCTCAGCCTCTACGCAGGTCCCGGGTTCATCGCTCTGGCAATCGCAGCTCTCTTCTGGTTTACACGATCGTTTCTCGTGACGAAAACCAGTTTCCCTCTTGCTGACCGGGTCATTCGCTGGCTGCTTGTACTTCTTGCTGTCGATATTTTCATGGTCTTCACTACGGTGTGGACGGTGCCAAGATTTGTCCTGGCGTTCTTGTTCCTGACGGCTGTTTCTACATTGAGCGCACTTGCAGTCATCGCGTGGCGGAGAGGATTCAGACCGGCAGTCTTTCTGCTGATCGCGTGGCCCCCGGTTGGAATCGGATTTATTCTGTATCTCCTGGCCCGCCTTTCTGTCATTCCCAGCGACCCGATCACGAGTCAGATGGCCTGGGCCGGAACGGTCGTCCTCGTCACACTGTGGTCTCTCGCGCTTGCAGATCGGATCACGGTTACGACGAGAGAAAAAGATCGGGCCAAGGAGGATCTCCTGCGCGGGCAGCGTGATGCGCTGACATTGAAGGATGCATTCAACGCAGAATTGCAGCACAAGAACCGGGAGCTTGAACTTGCCATCGCAGAACGTGAGAAGACAGCGGAAGCTCTCGGGTTGAGCGAACGGCGATATGGCAACCTCTTCCAATCCGCCCGTGATGCAATGTTCACCCTTTCCCTCGAAGGAACGATTGTCACAGCGAACAGGACTTTTGGAGAGATCACAGGATGGCCAGAAGAAGAATGCAAGGGGGCCTCGATGGAGAAATTCCTTCATCCGAAAGATGTGGCAGGGGCGGTCGAACGATTCCGGGAGAATCTGGCAGGTCGGTTTCACGGTCCCATGGAACTTCGGGTGCTGTCGAAAAACGGCGGAGTGACTGTGGCCGAGGTTTCCATTACGCCCGAAATCCGGCATGGGAAAACTGTCGGTTTCCTCGGGATCGCCAGGGACATCACCGCCCGTAGAAAGTTCGAAGAGCAGATCCGTGAAGCGCAAAAAATGGAAAGCATCGGCTTGCTGGCTGGTGGAGTGGCGCACGATTTCAACAACATCCTTGCTGCAATTATCGGCAATGCAGACCTTATCGCTGGCAGTCCCGACAACAAGGAAAAGCTCGAACGACGCCTCCATGCGATATCATCGGCTGCTCAGCGCGGCGCTGATGTCGTCAGACAATTGCTGACCTTTGCCCGCAAAACTGACACCAAGATGGTATCGCTCGGCATCGGTGATGTAATTCGGGAGACCACAAAACTGCTCGAGGAGACGTTACCGAAAACGATTGTAGTCCGGGTCGACGTGCAGCCCGGGGTGCCGGAGATCATCGGTGATTGGGGGCAGCTTCATCAGGTGTTCCTCAACCTGAGCGTGAATGCGAGAGATGCCATGCCTGCCGGCGGCGTTCTGTCATTCTCATCGGATGTTGTTCGCGGGGAAGAGCTGCCGGAGAAGTTCCAGACGGGGGATGACAGCGCGTACGTTCGTGTCATCATCGCCGACAGCGGGACAGGAATCAGAGATGAGTTGTTGAAGAATATCTTCGATCCGTTTTTCACAACGAAGGGGGTCGGTGAGGGGACGGGCCTCGGTCTTGCTGTTGTCTTTGCCATTGTGCAAAGTCATCGCGGCTTCATCGATGTCAGGAGCAAGGTCGGAAAAGGAACGGAGTTCCTGATCTATCTTCCGGTCAGTGCGCCCGGACCGGAGAACCAGAAAGAACCGCAAGTCTCCCGTATGGGCGATGTTCGCGGCAACGGTGAACTCATCCTTCTTATCGAGGATGAAATCCTGGTGAGCGATGCGACCATGGAGATGATTGAGGCCAGCGGCTATCGCGTCCTGTTGGCCAGTGATGGAATTGAGGGTGTGGAGACCTTTGAGAGGCACAAAGACGAAATCGCTCTTGTCCTGTCAGATTTAGGATTGCCGAAGTTGAACGGTATTGAGGTGTTTCGAAGGATCCGTGCGATCAAACCGAACGTTCAGTTTATCCTTGCCAGCGGTTTCATGCAACCCGAGGAAAAAAGCGCTCTGGACAAAGCGGGCCTGGAGTTCTTCATACAGAAACCTTATCTCGCGAGCGCTCTCCTTCGTATGATGCGGACGGCGTTGAATCAGAAGTAGTTGCCTGCCGGCTTGATGATGCGGTCGTCGAATCAAGATTCTGTTCGAAAGAACGTATCACCGGCCAATCGTGTAGAGGATATCCCCGTCGTACGCCATCGGCTTCAACACTCCCGCCTTTCGCTCGATCCTCAGAAACGTCAGATTCACTTTGACCTTGAAGTGCTCGTTGGCGGCACCCGCACTCATTTTCTCCGGTGCCACCCGGTTGTTGTTGCCGAAGCCGTAGCTCTTCACAAGTCCGTCGATCGCAGGACCGAGATCAACCACGAGCGAGTCTGACGGCGTTCCATCGCCCGGGGCAAAGATCGTCACGGAATTCATCCCGGCATCCAGACGGTAACGAATGGTTCCGTTTGAAACGGATTTCGTTTCGCCGGCAATAAAACGCTGGCCGCGCCACATCTGATCGTAGCCGCCGATCTCCATCGGGCGTTCCTTGTCGGTGAAGAAGACCATCATTCCTCCCCCTCCGGTTCTCCACACCTCGACATACTCAACGCCCATGAGCTTCGCGATCCCTGCGGGATCCTGGTAGGCCGACAGGGAGCCGCCTGAGTCTTTCAGCAGACTTTGCGCGAACCAGGGCTGAATCCGGCTGTACCCATGAATGTCATGCAGATACGAGATGATCGCACTAATCTGTTTCGTGTCCTCGAATGGGATCGAGTCGCGCTGTGCGTGGACCGAACCATTGACGAGAATCTTGTTCTTCGTCAGCAAGTCCTGAAGGCGCGCAATCTGACTCCGCTCCGAGACGGCGAACGTGCTCCACGGGCCAAAGGTCACAAGAAACGACGCGAGGCAGAGGGAAGCGGGCAGCATCATGATGTTTTTCGCCTTGCTGATGATGAAGTACACCACGATGATGCAAAGCCATATCCCAAGCGCAATCGCGAGATATCTCCCCTCGGTGACGCCATATTCAGACACACGCCGCCAGATTGCCAGGAAAAGCATGATGATAAGAGGAATGATGACAACAAAGAACCATCGGGAAGCGGTGTTGATCCAGACATTTTCGGTCCGGCCGTTGATCGGGTGGAGGAGTACGATGGAGAACAAGCCGGTACTGATGAATCCAAGTATGAGAGCGCTGACCCAGCCCTGAGGCCAATCCCACGCGAGTAGAATTTTCCCCAGATATGCGTAGAGAATAACAAGGTACGTAAGGACGAGAGGAAGAAGAATGTATTGAGAAAAGATTTTGAGCCCTTTCGGGTACTCGGTCAGCGTGTCCAGTTCGTTAAGATCATCGGGCATGCCCGCCAGGAAAAACCAGGGCGTGAAGATCCCCTGGAGTGCCACCCAGAGTTCGAAGTAGCGTCTCCCCGGGATTTCGACTCCGAACAGGTTGTTGAGGGCAGCGAGTGCAAGGGCAAGTCCTATCCAGAGAACCACGGCGTAGAGAAAAGCGATGAGAAGTCTGAGCACAATCGTCTTGCAGTACTGCCAGAATCCATGCACGCTTCCTGTCAACATGTACGGAGCCACGAGCGCGGCCAGAACCAGTCCCGTCCCCAGAAGTGCCATGCGGATCATGTGGATTGCCGGTGCGTTGATGAGATCCTGAGGAACCGAAAGCGAATATAGCGCCACCAGGACCAGGCCTACGAACTGGGCACCAAGTGAAATCGATTTGCCCCACTTCTTTTTTTCGGCCGTGATGGCCAGACAGGCGAGGAGAGGAAAGCCCAGAACAGCGGCAGACACCACCTGGAAAAGGAAGGATGGATTCGGGGGCTGCTCATGATCTATCAGGATCAACATTGCGACCGTTCCGATCAAGGCATCTGTGATCACCAAAGGGAAACGAACGAACGTGAGGCGTGCATCGCGCACGGCCTGGGTGATGGAAGGGAGTTTCATGTGCCCTCGTGATGATGATTGGATACGGTGGTGGCTGGTTCGCCGGTCGCGTGAAAGGTATGTCAAGAATTCCGGCGGAGGAATCTAGCACTCCTCATGTTTGAAAGCAAACGCGGGGAAACAGGATACCCGTCCTAAGGTCTGCCTTGATTTCCTTGGGATTACTATGCGTATAGCGGTATACGTTATCCTTATTTCTGGTTTTAGCCATAAAACCATCTTATTTTCTTATGGCTATAGCCATAAAATTGACTTGCTTGTTTCAGGCTATAGCCTTAATTTCAATGGAACAATTGAGGGTGACATGGCTTCAAAAATACCAAAACAGAAACTTCTGATCGATCAACTCGAGAAGAAAATGAAGAGATTCGCACCTGTTGAGACCGTAGAAACCCCGCAGAGAGGGTGGATACACACGATCAGGACCGCCATGAGAATGTCGATGAGACAACTCGGAAAGAGGATCGGAAAAACAGCGCAGACAGTGAACGACCTCGAAAGGGCCGAGTCAAGCGGGTCCATCACAATCAAATCTCTGCGCGAGGCGGGCAGAGCCCTGGATATGAAACTCGTCTACGGATTCGTGCCGTGCGGAGAGTCCCTCGAGAAGCTGATAGAAAAACGTGCGCTCCAGGTTGCCAGCGAGATAGTCACGCGCACTTCTCAGAGCATGAAACTGGAGGATCAGGAAAACGTCGGCGAACGAATAGCGAAAGCTATCAAAGAGAGGGCAAGCGAAATCAAAAGGGAGATGCCAAAATATTTATGGGACTAGATTTTGACATCACCAATGGCCAGACGCCGCTGGAAGAGGACGAAAGAGAAGGACTCCTCGTAAAGTCCGTTACCACGCGTGGCGAACTTGACGAGTTCGAGCAGCTGAACATCGAGAAAGCGGTTGAGTGGTCGATACGAAGATCGTTGAGCCGTGAAACTCTGCTGAGTGAGTCTTTTGTGAAGGAACTGCATCGCCGGATGTACGATGAGGTATGGAGATGGGCAGGAGAATTTCGTAAGACAAACAAGAACATCGGCGTGGATAAACAAGAAATCGGAATCGAGCTCCGCAAACTTCTGGACGACACAGCGTTCTGGCTCGACAATATCACTTTTCCTGCAGACGAGATCGCCGTCCGCTTCAGCCACAGGGTTGTGAGCATTCATTGCTTCTCCAACGGCAATGGAAGGCACTCACGCCTGATGGCAGACATTCTTGTGAGTCACCTCCTCGATCGCCCCGTCTTTACCTGGGGAAGTGCAAATCTTGTGAAGCAGGGTGATCCAAGAAGTGTATATCTGTCGGCGATACGCGAAGCAGACGGTGGAACAATCGCCCCGCTCGTTGCTTTTGCGAGGTCATAAGACCAGGACCCTGCAGATAAAGCAATTCTAGTATCTTGTCTCTGAAGTTGTCTGAAGAAGTCCCGTCAGGGACGAGATGTACATTGATCTGAAAACAAGCTGTCTTCTGAGAACTCCGTCAGGAGTGACATCTCAAATTATTCAAGGTGCTTACGAGATGGGCCACTAGGGCCCATCTCAAAAACGCCAACCGCGTCATTGCGAGGCGTTTCTTGCCAAAGCAATCTCTCTTTTGCCCCGGCATACGTTGGTGAGATTGCCCGCCTGCCCTCTTCGATTCGCGGAGGCGGGCAGGCTTCGCTCGCCCTTGCGGGGCATCGCTCGCAATGACTTTGAAGGTTTTTGAGATAACCTCTGGCAGGCTGTTGAAATTCTAGTTTCAAAGAATAAGATGAACCGCCCCCGAACCAACATCGTTCGGGGCAAGCAAGGACGCCAAGAGGCGCCAAGAAAAAAATGAGTGGTGATTCTATTCCAAAAACAATGACTTTGCGTCTCTCTGCGGTTTCGCTTTCTGAATCCCGCTTATGAGCGGAATCCGAGAGCGGGACTTGGCGGTTTGATTCTGTCAATTGAAATATGAATTTCAACAACCTGCTAGTATGTTTTTGAGACAGCTTCTCATCATAAGGATAGAGATCACATGGACCGAGCATTCGATGCAGTAAAGCGACTCGTGACCGATTTCAAGGCGCAGGAAAGCGCTTACCTCGCGCCGGGCTATCAGGAATCTCAGGTACGCCAGGATTTCATCGATAAGTTTTTCACGGCGCTGGGCTGGGATGTCACACACGAGAAACAGAAAAATCCATACGAGCAGGAAGTCCACATTGAAAACAAAGTGAAGATGGCCGGATCGTCGCAAAGGAGAGCCGACTATGCGTTCTTCCTCAACCCGAATTTCCGTGATCCGAAGTTCTTTGTCGAGGCAAAGAAGCCCTCCCGCAACCTTGCCAACCGCGACGACTATTATCAGGCGATCCGCTACGCCTGGAACGCCAAAACCCCGCTTGCCGTGCTGACAGACTTTGAGGAATTCCACATCCTCGATTGCCGCTTCAAGCCGGACATCAACGATGCATTGAACCGCAAAGTGGCCTCCTTCCACTATGCCGACTACGCGGACGCAGATACGTTCGCCTATATCAATTACCTCTTTTCACGGGAGGCGGTTGCTGCAGGCTCGATCGAAAAGCGGGCTGCAGAATTGCCCAAGCCCCGCGGCAAAGGCGGACAGAAAGGAGCCTCCAGAGGCGCGTACCAGGCCGTCGATGAAGCGTTTCTGGAAGAGCTTGATGCGTACCGGTCGACGCTCGCAAAAGCATTCAAGAAAGCGGACGACAAACTGGACGGAGAGGAGCTCACCGAAGCCGTTCAGCGAACCATTGACCGGCTTGTGTTCATTCGCTTCCTCGAGGATAAGGGGATCGAAGAGAAGGGAATCATCGGCATCAAGGGGCAGAAATCGGCGCGGAAGGCCTTCGTTAATATCTGCAAGAAATACGAGCCGAAATACAACGGACTTGTTTTCAAGCCGCATCGCATACTCGACGAGATTACGTTTGGACCAGCAGAGGAGAAGACGTTTGCCGGGATCTGCGCCGAGCTGGCCGACCCGGCATCGCCGTATGATTTCAACCAGATACCGATTTCAATTCTTGGCAGCATCTACGAGCGCTTTCTCGGGAAGGTCGTGCATGCAACCGATAAGCGGGTAAAGGTCGAGGAGAAACCAGAGGTGCGCAAGGCGGGGGGCGTTTATTATACTCCCGAGTACATCGTTCGGTACATCGTGAAAGAGACTGTGGGGAAGCTCATCGAAGGCAAGACTCCCGCCGAGATTGCGCCGATGGCTTTCGCAGACATCGCTTGCGGCTCGGGCTCATTCCTGATCGAAGTGTATGCCCAACTGCTCGACTATCACGTTCGCTATTATGAGGCGAACCGGGAGAAAGCGAAGCCGGATGAGGTCTTTGAGCGTGACGGGCATCTACAGCTCACGCTGAAGAAGAAAAAGGAGATTCTCCTTAACAATATTTACGGAGTGGACATAGATTTCCAGGCAACGGAGGTGACGCAGCTTTCGTTGTATCTGAAGCTGCTCGAAGATGCGACGATGAGCGATGCTCATCAGTTTGGGCTGTTCAAGGAAACGATTCTTCCTGATTTGAAGCAGAATATTGTATGTGGAAACTCGCTTATCGGGCGTGATATCGCTGAGGGTTCATTGTTCTCGAATGTGGATGAGGCGAAGTTGAAGCCGATGAACTTCAATGAGGTGTTTCGGAAAGTCATGAAGCGAGGAGGATTTGACGCAATTGTTGGCAACCCGCCGTACATCAAGATTCAGGCGATAACAGAGAACGATCCAATAACTGTCCATTACTTGAAATCGCACTATGAGAGCGCAAAGAGTGGTAACTATGATATTTATGTAGCTTTTGTCGAGAAAGCAGCCGCTACATCGAAGAGTGGAGCCCTAGTGGGTTATATTCTTCCTTACAAGTTTTTCAATTCTGGTTACGGCGTAGGACTGAGAGATTTCTTGTGGAAAAACAAACTGGTCTCGAGAGCGATTCACTTTGGTGATCACCAAGTTTTTGAAGGGGCAACAACCTATACGTGTCTCCTGTTTCTAATGAAAGATTATCACGAATCAATCGAGGTTGCAAAGCTTCAGGGAGATGAAGCGCCGGAAAGGTTCCTTCTCAATCCGCAATTTGAGAAGATTGCAATTGGAAAATGGAGCGAGCAGGATTGGTTGATTCAGGACTTGAAATCTGAGAACATATTCGGAAGACTAAGTGCACTTCCAAGGCTGGGCGATCTCACAACAAATATCTTCCAGGGACCCAAGGCGGGTGCTGACAATGTCTTCATTTTGAAGCTTCTGACGAGAGGCACAGGCAAATGCCGCTGCTATTCCGAATCTCTCGATAGGGAAGTTGATCTAGAAGCCGGGATTCTACGAACCTATGTAAAGGGCAAGTTCATAAGGAGATACAATATTCACCGCGAAGCCAATGAAGTGACAATTTTTCCATACGACAGTAACGCGACATTGTTGTCCGCTGAACATATGGCAAAAGAATTTCCATTGACTTGGCAATACCTAAACGATTCAGCGAACAAGAAGATCTTGAATCAAAGAGAAGAGGGGAGGTTCGGGAAGAATTGGTGGTGCTATAGCAGACCTCAGAACATGAAGATTCTTTGGCATAGGAAGATTCTTACGCCCTTTAATGCTTTCAAATGTTCCTTCGGACTGGACGATCGCGGTGACTTTGTTTTCAGTGCGGGGGTCAGCGGGGCGTATGGAATTGTGCTTAAGCATGAAGCTAAAGCCTCTTATGAATTCCTCTTGGCCATATTGAATTCGAGCCTGACGTTCTTTGTAATCAAGAATATCTCAACGGCGCTGCGAGGTAACTTCTGGTCCTTTGAGAACAAGTACCTTCTGAAACTTCCAATTAGGACCGTGGATCTGGAAGATCCAAGAGACAAACAAGCGCACGATCAGATAGTGAAACTTGCCAATGAAATGCTTCAATCGAAGGAGAAGCTTGCAGGAGCAAAAACCGATGCCGAAAAGAATCGACTGGAATTACAATGCGAAAGCCTTGATCGTCAGATTGATGAGGCTGTTTACGAGCTGTATGGATTGACGGAAGAAGAAATCAAGATTGTGGAAGGGAAGGAATGACAACTTCCCACGCTGCCGTCATTTCGAGGAGCCCCGCGATGAGAAATCTTACACGGGCTCTGATCAGATTTCACCCTATCGGTCGAAATGGCAGTCTAGTTGAAACGACAATACAGGATGAAAGCAGTCGTTTTTCAAATCAGGCGTGAAATTCGTTCCAGGAGTGCAGCTGGCTGGTACGGTTTCTGTATGAACCCAGCCGGCCGGATATCACCAAAGACAGCTGACGTTTCCTCCTCCGAATATCCCGAGCACAGAAGAACCTTGACGTCTTTGTTAATTCTCGCCAGTTCCTCAAAGGCTGCCTTTCCGTCCATTCCCGGCATGGAGTAGTCCAGTACCACCGCGGCGATGTCAGGCTGGTGACGGCGATAGAGTTCGATACCTTCCAACGGGTTGAGTGCTCCGATCACCGTGAACTTGGCGTCAGAGAAGATATCCGTCAAGAGCTCGAGCACGGAAGCTTCGTCATCGATCACAAGAATGGTTTTTCCTGCGCCATCGGTCACCGGTGCCATCTGCTTTTCCCGGGCATCGGCAGTCAGAGAAGTCCCCACCAGCGGGAAGACTACGTCAAACCGCGTTCCTTTTCCTTCTTCACTTGTGATGTGGACACCTCCTTTGTGTCCCCGGATGATACCCAGAACGGCTGCCAGACCGAGTCCCCGGCCCGTGAACTTGGTGGTGAAAAAAGGATCGAAAATGCGATCCAGCACCTCTTGCTTCATCCCGTGTCCATTGTCGCTTACCTGCAACAAGGCATAGCTGCCTGGTGCGAGCGGAGTGGCGGAATACTTCCAATACTTCGTTTCATTCTGCGCGAGCTCGATGCGGCCTGTGCGAACGGTGACGGTTCCGGGATTCGGCCCCACGGCCTCACCGGCATTGATGATGAGGTTCATGATAACTTGCTGGATCTGACCGACGTCTCCCTGAATACGGGGAGGGGGAGAGCCCAATTCAAAACGTATCTGAGTAGTCTTGGGGACTGAGACTTCGAGTATCTGGACGTTTTCTTTCACGACGAGGTTGAGATCGATTTCTTCGACGAGGAACCTCCCCTTGCCCGAGTAGGCGAGCAACTGCCTCGTCAGATCGGCCGCCCTATCAGCCGCCTTGATCGACTTTTCGATGTGACTCCTTGCCGGACTTTCGTGAGACAGTTTTCCCAAGGCGAGGCTCGATTGACCGAGCATTGCATTGAGAAGATTGTTGAAGTCGTGCGCAATACCGCCCGCCAGCGTTCCGATACTTTCCGACTTCTGTGCCTGACGCAAGGCCTCTTCAGAACGCTCGCGTTGGGTGATGTCGCGAAAAAGGGAAAGGAGCATTGTTCCGTGACCGGTGATCTCGATAAATGAGCTCGTCACCTCAAGGTGAACCACTTCACCAGTTCGGAGCGTCGCCCTGCCGATCAGATTGGTAATAGTCTCGCTTCTATCGAATCGTTTTTGGTACACGCTGAGATCATCAGTCGGACCTTCTCTCTGGTAGGTGATTGAGAATAGTTGGCCCAACAACTCTTCACGCGGTATCTTCACAAGTTTGCAGTATGCGTCGTTCACATCCAGGATCCGACCCTCACGATCAGTCAATCGCATACCATCCGCGGAATTGTTCCATACGGATCGGAACCGCAGTTCTGAATGAAGTAGTTTTTCTTCCGCCCGTTTACGTTCGGTGATGTTCTCATGCATGAGAACGAATTTTTCAGGCTTGTCATCGCTGTCGTTGAGCGGGAAACCGATAGCCCTTATCCAGGCAGGGACATCCGGGAACTCCGGGACCGAATCATGCGCGTTGAAATACGTATCAGGAAAGTGAACAATCTCACCATTTCTTAGATGTTCGAAGATCTCTCCCATTCCGAGTTGTGCTAATTGAAGATCATGAAACATCGAATAGTCCGAAGGTGGAACAGATCCGAAAAGCACTTTGAACGACGTGTTCACTTCCAGTGTGAACCCCTCCTTATCCAGAATTTGAATCGACATCGGATTCTTGAGCACAATTTCGTTCAACATTCTCTCCGCCTGCTTGCGCTCGGTGATGTCAAGGCAATGGCCTATATAGCCGATGAAAAGCCCTTTGCTGTCGTAGCGTGGGTTGCCATTGTCCAGAATCCAGCGATACTCGCCGTCGTGTCGGCGGAGTCGATACTCCATGCTGAAAGGTTCGCGCCGATCGAATGCGCCCACATAGATGTCGAAGCAATGCTGCAGGTCGTCTGCATAGACGCCATCCGCCCAGCCATTCCCCAACTCCTGTTCCAAGGTGCGTCCTGTGAAGTTCAGCCAAGTGTTATTGAAATAATTGCAGAGCTTGTCAGTCCCTGCGGTCCAAATGAGCGCCAGGCCCGAGTCGGCCAACGTTCTGTAGTTCTGTTCGCTTTCCCGCAACGCGTCCTCGGCCCGCCTGCGACGTAACGAGACAGCTATGATGTTCGCACACGACTCAAGGAATTCAGCAGCTGGCTCCGGTTCACCGGTCTTGAGAACCAGCATTGAGGCGCCATAGAGTTCACCTTCAATGACTGAAGCGATACCGATGAATCGATCGACGCCCGTCAGTTTCTCTATGGCAGCACCGATGATTGGTGGAATCGTTCCAAAACTCACGTCGGTTAATGTGTGTCGTGTCCCAACTACCTCAGTGGTTATCTTTTTGTAGATGTCGTCATTGACAGAGTATTTGAGATCGCCTATCTTGTTCCCCAATATTTTGGTAACCTTCTCAAGTATTCCAGGATCCACTTCGAGATTCGTCGTTCTGAGAACTCTGTTGTCCGGCTCGTACACACTGAATGCAACCGCATAGGCACCGGTTGTCTCTTTGAGCTTCTTCGCGATAAACTCATGCATATCCTGACTCGAAGGTAACGATGCAAGTCCAAGTGCCAGCGCGTTCAATTTGACCAGCACAAGGTTTTGCTGTTCGAGAGCTTTCTCCGCCTTCTTGCGCTCGGTGATGTCCTTGTCCACGCCGCGGTAACCTTTAAGATTCCCCTCTTCGTCGAGTATGGGCACACCATTGGTGAGGAGGCAGATTCTCTCGCCATCGTTCCCAATGATCCAGTTTTCGAGATCCTTGATGGGCGCCTTGGTTGCCGCGATCTCAGAGAATATCGCTGCCACTCTCTTGGCTTCATCGGGTGGCATGAAATTGAATGGTGTCTTCCCGATAATCTCTTCATGGGATTGCCCAAAAAGGTCAGCGCGCTTCTGCGAAGTGTACGTATAGACACCATTCTCGTCAACCTCCCACACCCACTCTGCCATGCTGAACATGATATCGTTCATCCGCTTTTCATTCAGACTCAGTGATTCCTCCGCCTTCTTTCGCTGCTCAAGTTCCTGCTTCGTGCGGGCAGTGGATTGGTCAATGCGGTGAATGGCGATTCCGGTAAAAAGTGCAGTGAATGAAAGATACACGGCGAAATCGGCGAAGATATTCATCTCCGAATATATAAGCACCGGCGGAGGCAACAAATCGTGATGTGAGAGGTAGACAAGGAGTCCCGCCGCAACAATACTTACACCGGCGGTGGTAATGGCGCCCCGCAGGCCAAGCACCAGCCCCGCGAAAATGATGATCGCTACGTTCCCTGCGAAGGAACTCGACGTGATGCCCCCCTCCGTAAACGCTCCAGCTGTGAAGACAATCCAAAGCGTGGAAACTGTCAGAACACTCGAGAGATGGAGATAGCGAAAGCGGAGGAGAAGACTCCCAATCATGCCGCACAGCATCGCCGCACCGTAGTACATGCCTTGTCCGGCGAGGATTGATGACGGCAGGATGGCATAGAGAAGCCCGGCAACAAAGATGAGGATAAAAGAAATATGGAGTACCTCGGCCTGACGTTGTTGTTCGTCGTTCCACTTGCCGGGAGGTCTTGCAAGGCTTCGCAGGCGTTGCCAAATAGTCTTCATTACATACCTTTGAGGGTTGAGTTTACAGAGGCGCTATGGTCGCCTTTAAGAGGATACTCCGCATCATGGCACGTCGCCTCGTTTGAACAATGAGGGGCCTGATTCGCCACGGTGGGTATCATGGTGCACAGGTCAACCGCCATCCGGGATGACATACGTCCCACATTGTTTCAAATGTGGCTGTTGCCCCAACACTCAATAGAAGGGGGAAGCCGTCTTCTGTGCGAGGAGGGTTCGCACACTTCGATCAACGGCTTCGACTATGAGAGCTGTGCATTTTCCGCAACAAAGTAAGCTATCGATATGGCAAGCATCTCACAATACACGATAAAGCGTATTTTTTTTGTTCGCTCTCACGTTGGGCAATCGTCAGATAACTCAACAATTCTTCACAAGCGGCGTGATCAATCCTCTGGAGAAACCGCCGTGACAATCTGTTGGTCCGCGAGGCTGGACGGAAGCAGCGAAAACGTCAACCGAGCTCGTACGAGCCGCGAAAGTCGTTCGCTTCTGCAAAGGCAAGGAACTCCTTCGTGAACTCTGAGAGGCTTATTGATTTGGGCTGATCGGAGGGAGGCTCCTGGAAACTTTTGAGACGCTTCAGGGCTTCAGCTTTCTGCTTCGTCTTCGTTGAAATCCAACGTTGACGACCCTGATGGGTGTAGAGGATATACCAAACGCCGTTGGCGCGTTTGAAGAGAGATGCAAATAGAAAACCCACTGGCTACCTCGACTGTTATGAGCAGTCTATTAGCAGTGGGTTTCAGTGCTCGTGAAATTGCCGCTTTTCGTCGGAACGGCGGGATTTGAACCCGCGACCCCTTGCACCCCAAGCAAGTGCGCTACCGGGCTGCGCTACGTTCCGAGGTCTTTCCCGGCATTTTTCGGTACACGCCTCTCAGAATCCCTGAATTTGCTCAGAAATTGAGAGCGCTTCAAATGCCACTATCATTACTTTCTAGCCTGCTTTGAAAGAACTGGGTAAAAAGTGTTACCACCTTGTTACCACTTTGTTACCACCTGTCTCGGTGTGTTTTCAATATACTAAAAAGGAGTTCCGTCTGCAATCAGGAAAATCCTTCCCACCCGCCGCGGTAGCAGAGGGTGGGTATTAATATATCATAGATATATCATAAAGGTCCAAATGGTCGATGAAACCGCGATGGACATGGATCGATATGATGCTCACACTACCAACAGTACTAGACTCCGCTACTGATGATGGTAGACTTTCCTACCATAGGTACTAGACCCAACTTCCCTCTGATTTCTTCGAACTTGGTCTTGTTCAGGCCGAGGACGTCGACAAATCTGGCTTTGGAGCCCGGTTGATCCACTGAGTATGAATCCAGGAAACCGATCTCCTTGCCAAACGCATAGAGATCGTTTATCGTCCCCCGCAATCTTGACCTCTGATTTGCCGATATCAGGCCTTCAAGCCGAAGCCGATGAGCAATCACTCCTGGTTGAAGCCTAACTTCGTAATCTGAGGATTCTTCGTCTCTGACCTCTTTCCGCCTTTTCATTTCCGCTTGGTATAGCAGAAACTCGAGAAAGCGTAATCGAGTCGGTGATCGTCCGTCAACCAATGTGAAGATGTCAGCTGGCTTTAGAACATAGTAACTGTCAATGTGATCCACAAGAACAGGATTGGGGACAATTCTTATCATCCGGTTCCCCTTCATCCATTCGAGTTTTATCAATGGGGCCACAGCCTCAACTCGGTGCATTTTTCGAGTGTCTTGGCCTCGGCTCTTGTCGTACGCTAAAAGATATTTCTGCTCGTCTAAGCTCCGCAGAACGTCGAGAGCGTCCCGCCTCGCTTCTGGACTGTATTCATTCTTATGCCGCTGTGTTTTCAACTTCCGAACACCATATGCGTCAAGATACTCGGTCGATTTGATCTCGAGAACCGGCAGCTCGTCATAGTAATAGTACGTGTCCGGCATGGTTGATTTGACCGGCCGTGAATTACCCTTGAAGTCTGTTCTGTCGAGCAGTTTCTGGACAGCAAAGAGAGCCCTATCCTCGGCATAGCTCAGATTGTATCCTATACTCGTGATCCCTTCTTTCTGGGCGTCAGCAAGGACGGAATTGTCAACCACAAGGTCCTTCAGATCAGGCTTGAGCGGATCTGGTGTTTGCCCAAACTTCAACGCCTCAGAATGTATGCTTACTCGAATGCATTCAGTTGGCATTTTGCACCTCCACGAATCCATGCATTCGCTCGTCGGCGGAGTATGACCCAATCTGCGTGAGTAATTTGGCCATATGTTCTTTTGTTGCCACGATCTGCTTCCGTAGGTATTCCCGCTTGTCCTTTGCTCTCAGGCGCAGATACTTCTGATTCGCATCTCGCAGCCATTTCAAACTACGCGTGTATTCCTGTTTGGTCGCGAGGATTTGCGCCTGTATAATCTTGACCAGACGATGATCCCCAGGAAGGTCGAATACTTGTGGAACAGCAGGTGCAGCTGTGGTAGCCTGCACCTGTTTTTGTTTCATTTGTTGGATTATGTTATGCACGTGTCCCATGATTTTGTTCCTTTCAGAAAAGTTGTTGAGAAGCAGTTGTCGTAACGATTCCACCCATTGGAATCATTGTGGATTTCGCACGAATGAATTTGAGTTCGATTCTGCCACGGAATGACTCCAGCTTGTTCTTGCCGAACTCCATCAAGATGATCGGTTCATCCTCAGTGGCATATTTGTCTGGATCTTTCGGAGACAGCAACCAGATCAAATCCGCGTTGTAACCGTACTTGCCAGTTTCCATGATATCGTGAATAGTTCTGGCTCCCCGACCTGCGGCTGGCTCTTCACGCCCTTGCTTGCGGAATTCTGCGGTTGCGATGACTGGAATCTTGAAGAGTTTCACCAGCTGCTTCACTTGATTAGCACGTTGAATGTTCTCTTCACGCAACGACCGGAAGTTCTCGTCCATCGGAACGTTATAGAGTCCATCGATGAAAACCACAAGTTTATCCCGATGTGGATGACTTTGGATGTCATTCTGTATTGCGCTCATCGTTAGCCATTCTGAGATCTCCTTTATGTCGAGTCTCCCTGAGGACGCCCACTGTCCCATTTCTTTGTAGGCTGTGTCGATCATCTGTTCCTCGGGTGTGCCGACTGGCTTAAAGCGGATCGAGTTGATTGCCATATCTGTCCGGTTCGCCAGGAATCGATTAATTATTGTATCCCGGCTATCATCCATCGTATAGAACAGAGAATGAACGTCTGGATTGGCTTTCAGGACATCGATGGCCAGACTGACCATGAATGCGGTCTTACCGATATTCGGATCAGCTGCTGCAATGTATAACCCTGCCTGGAGCCCACACAGCTTTGAATCGACCTCTGAGAAGGTGTTGAGCTGATAACCGATCCGTTTTCCAGCAGTCCGATTGCGATCAGCCAGTTTCTTTTCGCCAAGATATTCCGACAACGGGGTCTGTGGCGCTTGCTTTGTCTTCCGAAAATCCGCCAACAGGTCGAGAGGCGCTACGGCTACAAGTCGAGCAGCTTCCTCCGGCTCACCATTTTGGATGAGCTGCCTCACCTGTGAACCGACATTCGCGATGCCTTCCTGCAGACGCTCGGCTGCCTTTTTCTGCTGCGTGCGCTCGAACTCTTTCTCCAGGTTCTCCGGTGTCAGGCTGAGTTCTAGTGCAAGAGCCCCGACGATAGCCTCAGCTTCCAGTGCGTTCTTCAGCGAATCGGCATAGTCGAGTGCCTCATCGATTGCATGTGTTCGGCCAAGATCAGACTTGAGATCGTGCTTAGACATCAGGCGTTTCGCCATCCACTTCGAGGCACTCTCTGCGTTCGCCACCAACTTTTTGAACGCATCGATTCCATTGATCTGCACATACTCATCAGGATCTTTCTCTTTCCCCATGGTTGGCGGATCGATAACGAATACCCCGATGTCAGAATCGGCCAAACGCTGGCATATATCTTCCGTGTTTTTGTCACCTGTACCACCGTCATTGTCGAGTGCAAGGATAATTCGCCTGACCTCTTTTGACAGCAAGCCGTTGATGTACTTGTCCGAAAATGCAGCTTGCCCCAAAGCGACAATATTCGTCAGACCCAATGCCGGTAGGTACGTAGCGTCCGGATATCCCTCCACCACGACGAGATCCTCGGCTTTTCGGATCCGATTTAGACCAAATAGATCCGACTTGTCGAGTCCAGGAGTTGAATCCCACCGAATACCTGGTTTGCCCCTCAAAGTGAATCCAGCCTTCTCGTGGGCCCGTTTCATAAAACCAGTGATGACTCCATGACGGTCTCTGAACGGAATTGCTAGACGGAAATTGTCACCGTATCCGCCCTGCAGTCTGAGAGCTTCGATCTGATCCTGCATTTGAGGTGCTTTTGAGACCAGATACGCCCGGATGTCCTTGTCCGTGTCCCAATAGATGAACTCCGTATCCGCCAACTTTGTAGCATCATACCCACGATCCTTCACCAAGTAGTCCATCACCAGTTGAGCATTTGGTAAAGAGAGCTGACGTTTCCCTTCTTCGAAAATCATTTGGTACAGGACGCCTCGTTGGTGATATTCCTTTTGCTCGGGCGTCTCCTGGTCAGCGGCGGCATCCAACTGAGAGATAACGCTCTGATCGAACTGTTCAGCAATCCACCGGACGGCCTGAAACCTCCCAATGTGATTGACTAAAGCGACGAGCTCTACAATGTCTCCTGCCTCACCACAGTGAAAGCAGTGGTAGAGATTGTTAGCTGTATCCAGACTGAAGCATCGCCCACTGGTAGAGGAGTGCCCGGTTGGGCACTCCCCCTGAAGTGAACTACCTGTCTTCTGAAGATTGAGTTTCTTTGGAAGGCCTAGTCGCTCAACCACCTCCTCCAAAGTCACCCGATCTTTCAGGGATGCAATCAGCGACCCCAGCTTCGGGGTCGCCTTTCGTTTGGTATCTTTGAGATTGTAGTAATTCATTAGACACCTCCTTCAACTGCTGCAACTGCACCGGTAAGGGTTTCGGAGTTGTCATTCGCTTTACCTGCCGAGAACTCATCCATAAGGGCATGGATAATCTCGGTCTTCACGCTACTGATACCTGAGATGGTCACGTAGTGTGACGGATCGAACTTCTCGACAAACTCATCAAACGCCGATCTGAAACCCTTTACATCATCGTTGACTGCAAGAGTTGTCAGGAGGTCGAGTTCCAGAGCTCCACCATTCCTACCT
Organism: Ignavibacteriales bacterium; assembly: GCA_026390595.1. Classification (NCBI taxonomy): domain Bacteria; kingdom Pseudomonadati; phylum Ignavibacteriota; class Ignavibacteria; order Ignavibacteriales; species Ignavibacteriales bacterium. The sequence continues at coordinate 93,473 of JAPLFQ010000010.1, read as the reverse complement.
TCTTTCTCTAGAATGGCTTTGGTCTTTCTGAGAAGCGCTCTTGCATCACGGCGAAGCCGGTTTTCTTCACGCACCATTTTCACCGATTTGCGTGCCACCTGGATGTTCTGTTCCACTGCCTTTCGGTAGGCTCTCTTCCATTGGAGATAGTCCCCAGATGCAATGGCCAGTTGCTCTTCGATGCCAGTACGTTTCAACCGATAACCCTCGACCTGCGCAGGATTTAGCTGAAGCTGCGTGGTCGCATTTCCTTTGCTATCCTGACGCTCGACATATTTGCGCCGGATAATGGCACGGCACTCAAGTAGCTCGGTCTTGAGACGGAGCATGCGCCTCTCGGCTCCGTCCATCGCCAACTTCAACTGGGCCACCTTTCGAGCAGGAATTGATCTGACCACGACGGTTTTGTCGGTATCAGAATCGTTGATTGTATTATCTAAAGCAGACATATTTTTCATTGCTTCGTTCCTTTCTTGGTACTTTGCTGAGAGATCCAGCTTACTCTCAGTCGTTATTGTTTGGGTGCTGGTTTTCAGAGTGAATAACTTTAATGCATGTTTGTAGTGATGGAAGGACCGGGCAATATGCCCCTTTCTTCCAAGTACTGGATTCTTCTTACTACTCCTTTCTCTATGGACTCCAGTCCGCTCAGTGTGTCAGAGAAGATCTTCTCACCAGCCGCTACAACTGCTCCCACCGTGTGACCCTTGCAGGGAATCACCGCCGCAACAAGTGAGCTGTGCTCGCAGCAATGGTCAACGAGGAGCTGGATGTCTTTCTGTTTTTCCTCGCGTTGCCGTATGAGATTTGCTGCCAGACCGAAGTGCACGCTGCGGTCGAGAAGCATTGGATCATCTGGCGAAGTGCGAGTGAGGATGACTACCTCTGCTCCCGTTTTGGTGATTTTCTGGATCGCCTGGACGTGAAAGCCGGCCCCTTTATCGGGGAATTCGACTATCGAGCCTGGGGGAAAATCGGACAGGCTGATGCTCTCAGCGTCTCTTCGATCCATCTTAATCGCTCCGCGGACAATGGGATATTCCTTCCCAGCAACTGCCACTTTTCCTTTCTCGCTGGATTTGCGTTCGTGATGATTGCCACCGTTAGCCGGTGAATCTGTATTTCCTTTTGGTTTGCTCATGGTGTTGCCCTTTATGTTTGAAATGCGCCAAGCGAATCAGCGACGCCCAGCAGTTGGTTTTGTTTGGTTGCTGATTATGCTGCGAGTTCAAGCTCCATTGTTTCGTCCAATTCGAAAATCTCTTCCTGCATGAATGCGGAGTTGGCGTCAAAATACGGCCGGCCTTTGTCGTCAGCGAAAACGACAAGTCCAACAAGCTGTTCCCAGGTAATCAGCAGAGGCTCTGCATTTTCGATGCGAGCTACGATTTCTCGTCCCGTGACTTGCACCGACATCACTGGGACTGTCTGATATCCGGAGATTGTTTGAAACCTGGTGTAAATAGGCAATTGAGCCGATTTGCGGGCCAAGAGCCTGACGAGCTTCTTTACTTCGTGAAGATGACGGCCTTGGCCAGTGGACCCGTTGGTGGAAATCAAAGTCCGACTGGGTATGTGGTTTGAACTGATATAAGAAAGCGCTGTATGTGACATAGGAACCTCCGTGTGATTGAATTGTGCCGGGCGAATCAGCTGACGCCCGGCGATTGGTTTTGTTTGGTTGCTGATTATGCTGCTAGTGCAAATCGGTACGCACGTTTGCGTGAAGCCATTCTCCTTGCTTCCCACCAGGCCTCACGAGCATCATCCTCCGACATATACTCATGCTGATGCTTGAAGCGGATAAGGAGCATTTGATCTGAGTTTTCCTCAAGCTCAGAGAAAATGGTTGCGGCGATGTCGCTGCCGTTGGATATTTCAGCCAGGAACACTGGCTTGCCATTACCGTCGACGAAAGTGACTATGTCCAGCAATTCGTCCCAAGCAATCTGGGATGGTGCGCCGTTCGAGGTGTGGACCGTGATCCCAGAGTTTGAGACTTCAATAGAAGTCACCGGAACTGTCAGGTACAAGTCTGTTTTCTGGAACCGGGTATATACTGGGAGCTGAATGAAGCTAGATGTGAGAATCTGGTTAAGGCTGATCGCCTTGGACTGGCAACTGGTGATCTGGTTCATGATATCCTCTGAAGTAGTGGTGTGTAGTTTTGCGCGTTATCGCGCTCACTAGAAGAGAGGATATTCAGGGATGGGTGTGCGGAAGGGGCGAACTGGTCAATACAAACAAAAAACGCCAACCGGGAGGCTGGCGTTCTATTCAACAGCTATTCAATGTGGTGTTTCAGCGGCTATTCATCCAGCCCTTTCACGGGAACAGTAGCTTGGCTAGTAGAGTTCTCAGCTTGAACAACGGTTCTCTCTCGAGATCTCCAGGAATAATATCAGGGCGTTCGTTAACTATCGCACGAATGAGCTGAGGTCTGGTCATTTCATCAATAAGGTCCTTAGCATCAATCTTGTCATCGATGTCATAGGAGTCGATTTCCTCGATACTCGCAACATTCACCAAGTCAACATCATCGCGTTTATTGGTTTCAGTCACCTCCTTAAGCTTGAGCAACTTGTCATCAGCGTCATTTGCTGCTTTCACCATCAGGTCTTTTCGGTCGTTAGCCTTCTTCAATTCCTTCACTTCTTCATCGACTCTTTGATTGCCAAGCTCACGCACTTCGAGCCAGAAGCTTTTTCGTTTGTAAGCTCTATGCCAGGTGGGCTGCGACACAGGAGTGCCAGATTCCAACTCAGGGGTAGAGGGGAGTGATTTCCCACTTTGCGAACAATACTCCAAATACATCAAAGCGAGTTCCTGATTAGAATACTTGGCAACCTTTCGACGAGCACCTTGTGGTAATTCACCATATTGGTTTTTGAATTCCTTGCTGAAATTCTCAAGTTCTTGGCCGAGGGTTACCTTCAAGCTCTCGACGGCAGGCTTGACTGTTGAATCGGGTGGGTATTGAGCGGCAATCTCACCGAGCTGATCGATCCATTGTGAAAGCTCTTCGAACTCGTTTAAGTTCCGAAAGTAATGGTTCTTGTCTCCTTTCTGGAACTTGATCCCTCTCGCTCTTTGCCCCAGCATCATCCTGTTATGCAAGAAGTTGTTAAGGTCCGAAAGTTTGGAGGTCTTGCGGTTTTCGGTGACTTTGCCAAATGAGCTAGAGGGCGGGCCCTCAAAGAATGTGATTGTCTTTCTCCGGAGTCCGCGTAAGCCGAGAGTCATTTTTTCAATCCGCGTCTAGATTTGTTCAGGATGAAAGGTCAAGCGAGGGGACTAGGCGGATGGTTTGACCTTTTTCGAATTGCTACTTGCCTACCACCATTCGCCTGGATGTTCATTCTTCCGCAAACTTCTTTATCGAATCAAAATACTTCACGATCGCTTTCGCTTTATTCTTTCCAAACGACATCCAATGCCAGGTGGTATCGGGATTTGGCTTGTCGACGGTTGGGATGCGTATGATCGGCTTGCCCTGATATTCACCAAACGTAGGCCCTACTTCCTTTTGCTCTTCTTCCATTGTTGCCTCATTGATGTTTCAGTAGTCTGTTATTTGTCGAGAATCATCACCGATACGGGTAGCAGCCTTGATCAATCCAAGACCAGAGAGCCATCTTGTCTCCAGTCAGTTCTGTAAACACGGAATCACGTTCCTCGTCAACCGTCTCTTTCTCATCGAATCGACTCAACCAAAGGGATTCAAATAGGCCGTTGCGCCCTCCAAGTCCTTTGGTAATCGCCGTAACCACTTCTTCCCGAACGCTTGACGCCAGAACCCGGATCAAATCATCGGAGGCATAATCCTCGATATCATTGTCATCGATATCCTTCGAGCGACCGATTAGAACTCCGAGGATAAAATCCGAAAAGCCAAGATCTGCAATCCACGCGGAATAGTCCGACTCACATTCTTCCTCACGTCCCACCTTGCAGAAATCAAGATATATGTCGCAAAGAGAAATGAAACGAAGACCAACTTTATGACGCTCTAGCTCAGTCGAGTATTCTGCCAGACCCGCGTCTAAGATGGCAACCCAAGCCCTTTCAGCCCATCGCTGCTCAGCTCCTCCGACCCAGACATTAAGGGCGTTCTGGGCAACCGGGCCGACATCTTCCCAAGTCATCACTTCAGGCATTGCGATGTCTCTTCATGGTTGGCATATCCGTATCTTCTGCAGAGGAGCACAGGGCAGAATCAAACCACACCCTAACTCCACATTCTCGACCTTCAGTGTTCGTTGGTTTGGTGCCTTCCTTGTTCGCGATCTTTGACCGTGAAGATTCTCGCCATTAGAGTCATGTCGCTTTTTCGATAGAGCGATGATGCAGACTTCACTTTCCCATCCGCTACGCTGTCATGGCTATTGAGTCGGAATATGATCGAGTCCTCAATATTGCAGTTCGCAAAATAGTGAACGTCACGACAACTCGTCGAATAATCTGTTTCCCACCTTGATGACCCATGGCCACCGTTGAAGTACTTAGATTCACAAAAGTCAGCGATCACGGGATAAGATGCGAAGTAGAGCAAACCCACACCATTGAGGTCATAATAAGGATTCAGAGTGTATTCGCGCTCGTAGATATAGTCATCGCCAACTCTAAATGAATGACCAGCAATATCGATCTGATCCGATAGTCCTTTCTTGATCAAACGGTACTCATTCAGGAACTCCGGGGTCGTAGCATATTCAGGTATCCCTCTGATCTGCTCGGATGGCTGACACTTCAACAATTTCGTGTTGTCAGTCATTTCCCTTGACGCAAAACAAGTCATGAGTCTGGCTTCTAGAGCAATTCGGGTATTCTTTAGCGCTGCCTCAGATACGAAAGTACCTTTGCCGAAACGTCGAATAGCCGCATCGATCGTGATTTCGTCATTCTCCTTGTAGGCGCTAAGCGAAGCTGAGCAGAATTGGATACGTGCGAATGTGGCATAGAGCCTGTTGCCATCCTCGTCAACTACTTCGCTGGAACATTTGCCCAATCCTCGAAACAGAAGGTCCCAGTGTATATCCCCCAATTCTTTGAATAGCCAATTTTCCGACAAGCCCGATATGGCCATCTGGGGCATGTTGATCGAATATTTCCTGGCAAGAGAAGGTGGTTGATCAATATGTTGAGAAATCTCTCGGTGAGATCCCATCTGCTCGCAATACTGGATTGCCTCCCCAATCGAATCGAACCCGAACCAATCCCCGTCAGGAATCTCCAGCCCAAAATCCTTTTCCAACGTAACCCTCACAACCACCAAATCGAGACTATCCAGGCCAGTTTGACGGACAGGACTATCAATATCCTGAAGCTGCATTTTGGGAACAACCTCCAAAATTCGCTCCCGACAGTTGTTTACCATATTATTGCGGCGACCAGTTTAGAGTACCACCCTTGATGAAGGACCCCAAGGGACAGAGTAATGAATAGTTCACGAACACCTGTCAGAACATCCGGATTTAATTTGTACTTATGCAGGAATTGTGGATCCGTCACTGGCAGGTCGTAGGTATGTTCGTAATACTTGAAGACAAGCCTGACCTGAGCTCGTCCAGGAGAATCTGAATATGTTCGCTCGATAACCTCGTAAACTGATAGTTTGACGAACATCAGTGAATGTGAAAGAGTGGTTATGGCGTCAGGTGCTACCGCCTTCCCGTAGTTTCCAAATATCTTAGTCTGGTCTGAACATAGGTTATTGAGCAGCGTTTTATTGAAGACGCCAGTTCTTTCCAGCGATTTTTCATCGAAGTAGACATTCTCTGACTGATATCCATTGTTCAGCCTCTGCGTGACCTGCACGCCAAGAATATCCAGAACGTTCAGCCCCTGTACCAGACCTGTAGGAACCTGACCGTGTTGAGTGTTGCAAATCGGTCTGATCCATTTCGGCCTCCCACGATCCCTGACCGCATTATAGTGATTATCAATCTCAATCCCTGCTAGACAACGCCCTCCCTCCTTGTATGAATTCGCGAGACAAACAAACTTAGTAGGCATGCGGGTGGTTACTCACTTTAGGTGAACTATTTCGATATCATTGCGAAGGGACTGAAGATACTCTGCGAGCAATCTTCTATGACACTTGTCCGGTTCATGCTCGCTACACAGCAGGCAACTCTTATCCAACCCCTCGAATACCATCTTGCCCGCAATGTCTCTTGTTTTCAACAGCTTGAGGTATTGTTCCTCATAATTGGCCCAAGTCATCTCTTTTGCACGATAACCCGAGAGTAGTTCTTTCGTTGGGGCGAGGTCTATCCTATGCTCATAATTGATGTCTCCAATCTGTGAAAGGAAGAACTGAAGATCGGATCCTTTCGAAAAACCGGCGAGTTGTGACACATTGTTTAAGCGGGTATCAATAACTTTCCTGACACCGTTCTTGGTCAGAAGGCCAAAAAATTTCTCTGCTGATTTGTTTGTAAATCCGATAGTGAACAGTTTGATCATGCTCCCTCTTCAGTTTCTTTGTCGAATGGAGAAAATGCGATGTCCTTGTTCCGCAGCCTATACGCAACCGCCAATTGTTGATCAAGGGTAACATCTGGTTCGAATATATCGGGCTTCGGGATTTTCTTGTCGTATTTCTTGAGCAGTTGGTTCTCCAATTGAGCGTTACGTTTTGTAGTCTTGTCTTTCAATATGTGAATGACGTCAAACCCCTCCCGATCCAAGGCTATTGACACCATAGAAAATCGGTGACAATCGAATGGCTCTGCCTCAGAGCACATCAAAGCAATGATGTATCCTTTATCTACCCCTTGCTTTATCCTCACTACACCACGCTTGAATGCCTCTGTCTCCCTTACCTTGTCAAAATCGACTTTCCCATCTTCATCGAGGAGTTCGGGTTCAGAATGTCTGGCACCGAATTCCTCGGCAAAGTGCATATAAATGATACTGTGTTCATCCAAGAAATGTGATAGGATGTCCTTATTGTACTGCGGGTTGTATGAGCTTGCTGCAACACTCCTCACATCAACGAGACAATTGATGGAATGAGCTTGCAGAAGCTCTAGAAAATACTCCAAGGTGTGAGTCGAGTGTCCTACAGTGAATATCGTCGGTTTATCCAATTAGAATCTCGCCATATTAGAGACGGCACTTAATCAACACAGCTGGTTCAACATAGTAACGCGTTAGATTGACAACCAAGATAGAATTGGCATCACAAGGAGAAACTCCTCGACATTGAACCCATTCTAACCAAACAAAAGGCTGAAAGCATCTTTGTTCACAGAATAGAGCTTATCCGCAAACTCGTTTACCCAAAACATGTCCGGATTGTACTTCTGGGCTCGTGTTCGAATGGTGAAATTCGGATTCTGGATATCGGGTGTGAATAGAACCAAGCCAACGCCAAACAACAAGCATAGCGCTTCAAGTCTGTCGAGATCTGCCGGACTCAAAGTGACCGGTTCCACGATATAAACCTTCGAACTGAACAATCTATAAGCTATCGCCTGACCAAATGCCGTAGTCGGGTCCTGCGCCGACACTTTGATTTCGGCCGAAAGAACCTCAGGATCGAATTGTACGACATCCCGCTTTCTCGGGCGATAGACACCTATCACATCTGGTGTTCCCCATTTCTTGCTCAGAGAATTGCCACCAAAGGCAACGGCTTCGGTACATTCACCGAGCTCATTTTTGATCCACTCAGCAAATGGCGCGTAGAAGTTTTCTTCCTTTACGCTGGCCGGGACGACAACCTCTTCGACCACCTCATCAGTTTCTTTCCCCTTGTATTTCCAGAGACCTCGTGCAGGTTTGTATACTTGATCGGGTGCTACCAAGTCCAAATTCCAAGTACTGCCTGCGATAGTCTTTGGCACAATGTCCGGCAATGCCTTTTGCAACCCTTTGAGGAGTTCCGTCCAGCGAAGGCCTTCAGGATTGGCCTTCAGCAATTCTATGGCTTTCTTTCTGATTGACTCGCGCTTGCTCGGCATAGGGTCTTATCTCCACAAGAATGTGATGGACATTGGCTAATGTAGTCAGGAGCAGACTATTTACAGAGCATGATCTAGGTTTTGGTGACGAGACCTTATTCGACCGTCAGCTTGTCATCGAGCCCAATTTCACGCAAGGCCACTTTGGTCTCTTCTACCTGTTGCGTAGAAACCCCTCCCTCAGGAGCCACATCGAAATTGACGGAAAGTTTTAGTCCTTTTCCAGACACGAACTTTGCCAATATTTTGGTATAGAAGTTCATCCACTTTTGCGGAGGTACTTCTCCGGACCAGCGGAGTGTAGCCACGCCGGTAGCCGGCGGCGGCTGTGGAGGGGGAGTCTCCTCCTTCGAGACGACAACCTGTGCTGTCGCGGAGACCACCCCACAAGACACCGTGATCAAATAGTTACCTTCTTTTTCCCCTGCCTCGAAAACTTCATTCTCGATAAAGCGGCCACCCGTTGCCTTCCAGGACGACTGCGTCAATTTTAAATCGTTTCCGTGCTGGTCAATTCCTTTTGCCGAGAACGCTTGCTGCACTCCCGGCTTTAGGTGAGCATAGGCTGGCAGGATTTGAATGGAAACTAGTTTTGGCGGTTCAAGGTGCTTCTCTGCTTCTGTTCCAGTGATGATGAACATCTGATCAGATACATCTACCTCCGTGCTGCTCATAGCCTTCTTGAAGAAGAATGGATCATACTTGCCGCTAGGGTCCTTTCCAACGTATGCGAGATAGCCATTCTCAACACCCTTGGTTATGGATTCCCTAATGGCTTCTGAATTCAAGAGGCGAGGAAACTGTGGTGATGCAAAGAATGCATCCCTAGCAGACTTGGTGCTCCACTCTTTGAACGCGCCAGGCCAATTCTTCACAAGAAATGTTGGACTGACATCCTTGACGATTTCATCATCCTGTCGCAGGCGATTAATCACATAAGACATAATGGACTCTGAGGCGCTTGAGTTGATCATTCCAAGATCGATGAAACGAATCTGATTATCTTTCCCAAGCAAATACAGATTCTTGTAGGTCCTCCAAGCGCTCTCTCGAAGGTCGCGCAACGCTTTCTTCAGATTCTCAGATAGTTGACGCGTTTGTGATTCGTCGAGTTGAAGTTCTTGAGCTTCTACTTGAATGTCTTCCCAAGCAAGGGTCTTACGGGCATCCTCTTTCATAAGATCCCCAGATTCCGGAACACACCAAATCAACGCGCTCTTAAATGTGCGTGCAGAAGTCCCGCAATCCCGGGTCATTGCCTCAATCATAGGAACTGTCCCAGGTTCCGTCCTTGACTGATCTGCGGAAAGAATTACGAATGTGATGATTGGCCTGTCCGAAATTTGTCCGCTCTTTTCCGGAAAGAATATTCTTTCGACACCCGCGGCAGGGGGGAAAGCTTTCTGAACTTCGGCCTTTACTCTCTCGTCAATACGTGAAGATTGAATGCTCGCCCTTCTATCTGCTAGTAGCTTATTGAGATTGGGCGTGAGACCGTAGCGATATCGGTTTTTGTCGACATTGAGAAAATAGCTCGTCTCCGTTAGTGCTTCGAGGATTGTTTCAACATTGCCGATGTCAAGATCTGGGTCCGCTACATCTAACCTAATCTCCGGAATCGTGGCTTCCGTCCTCGCCTGCCCTCCGTTGGACTCAAAAAAGATTGCTGTCGAGGCTTTGCGATGTAATCTGGCGTCTTTGATGGTTTGGACGGCCTCTTCGTCCAGACGCGAGGCATGCGATGAGCTCTTTCCGACAATATCCGTAGTTACAGAGACTTCAAGTCGCGATTCACCGAGCTGTTCGAAAATTGCTGCGCGGAAAATCGGATCATCGAGGGGAGCCGTCCCCAGGCTGATCAAAGGATCTTTGTGTGCCCCTTTGTAGCCTTCGCTATAGGCTTTTGAGACCCAGAGTGCCAGAAGGCGAAGAACACCTCGTGTGCGTTGGAATCTCGGCAATGCTTGCCATTTGCGCTCGAAGACAGAAATTACCGTAGGATGAAATGGATATGTCGCTGCAAATTCATCTCGGATCTTTCCTTTTGCGAAATCATCCGGCAACTGCTTTTTGTGGGCACTAATCCATTCAACGTATGCTGCAATTGTCTTGTTCGCATCCTCGGGTAGACCGTGCCATTCGAACAATCGGCGTCGGATAATTTCCGATGTCTCAGTTTCAGCAGACATGAAGACTGCCTTCCCTAACCGATTCAAAACGTTTTTGAACCGCTCATGATCTGATTGATCCTCGGGAGTCATCTCGATTTCAGACTTTGGTATTGAAACAACCAAAACCAGATTGGACCGACCACGTGCTTCTTCTGATAGGTTTTGGAGGAAGGTGAAGAGCTGGGCCGACAGGCCGGATTTTCGATTTCGCCCCACATAGTTGAGCACCTCATCGAAAAGGATTAGACAGGGCTTGTCTTTCGGCAAAAACAATCGAATTACATCCCCAGCTGGAGCAATCAACTGCTTTTCGTGTTCAGCAAGGACAGCCAATGCATCTGCACCTCCCAATTGAAAGGCAATCTCTCCCCACGGCGTTTTCCGAAGAGGGTTCCCATCTTTTCCACCCCTTCCGGTCAGGGAGTCGAATTCAGTTCCAACAAATACCGCAGTAGCGGCCTTTGGGATATCTGGCATCCCCGATTTCTCAATGATTTGTTTAACGCCGGGCCACTCCTTTGAAGCGGGGCCATGGGCAGCTAGATGATATAGAAGTGTGAGAGCGTGCGTTTTGCCACCCCCAAACTGTGTTGCCAGATTAAACACAGCCGACGTTTCCGTTCTCTCACCATTGAGACGTCGAACCACTTCTGCGGCCAGTCCCGCCAAGTTTTGTGTCAGGTAAGTGCGCTCAAAGAACTCCTTGGGATTCTGATACACATCGGGAGCACGTCCATCACGCACCTGGTCAAGGTGGACCGCAAACTCTGCTGCATCCAGAGGCTTGCCTTCTCTGAGGTCTGAGCGAGGCTTCACAACATCGTACCATGGTCTTAGTTTCATGACGTGCTTTCCTACATTAAGCTGAGAGAAGATGTATTGGCATCTAATATCCACCACTTAAAATATCCATATGGAAAGATCTCTGCGTCGCCTCTGTGACCCACCACGAGCACTGTTTCTCCGCTAAATCCTGCTCGGTCGGTCAATGCCATGGATCCGACAACTTTTTCTTTGAGATGTGAAATGAGTGAAGGGATTTCCGATACCTGATCACGGTAGCAGAACACCAAGCGGAAATCAGCTCTTATGCACATGACCTTCCAAAGTGAATATGCAATCTTGTCTTCATCACGACTGTTTTCTAGCTCAGCTACCGCCACGGGAAATGCCCAGTGCTTGTCGCTCCTCCGAAAGGCGACTACATCCAGTGAAAGATACTCACTCCTCGCTACTGGCAATATGGTTGCTTTATTACCTTTTGCGCTCGCCTCCCACCCCATGCCTTGGAATGATTTCACAACGGCGGTTGTCAAACCTCTCGTCCAGTCAGTCAGATTGCCCGAAGTTGCGGCGACTCGCAGGAGATCCTGAAGGTTATCGCCTTTCACGACTTCCGTAAATACATTTCGCCAATCATTGGAGAACATAGCGCCGATTCGAATGATTAGAAACCGAGTCCTTTTTTTCGCGCCATCACACCATCAACCCAACGTTTCTCGTCGCTGGCTTTTGGATAGAGCGCTGATAACGCTTGGCCAAGTTTCCAGAATCGTTGATCCTTGCCCAATCCATCATCAACAAGCAGGCGCTTCATTGCATCTCCCCTTCCCGTTGCGAAGAGGATCATGCATTTATGTAAATTGTCGAGTACAGTTCCTTGGGCGTCCACACTTCGCCCTAATGAGAGCTTTGGCTTGGACTCCTCCGCTTGCTTTAGGAGACCGAACAAATCACCTTGGTCGGCTGTTTTCTTCTTCTGAGAGCCAGCCTCCAAAGCGTTTACTCCAAAAAGATATGATGCTCGTTCAGCAACCGGCAAAAGCCGTGCGTTTTCTCCCTTCACTTCAATCAAGGAGACGAGCTTTTCAAGATGGGCACCAAGTCCTTGCGCTATCTTCCTCGCAGCGTCATATTCTAAGAAATAGCCTGATAAGCTTGTCTTGATTCCTTCAGATTCATCGTCATTCTCGCTCGCTTCTTCATCATCGTCGAGCGCAATACTCACATCCCCGCGCAACGTCCACAGCCACATTGCAGTGAGTCGAGCATCCTCTTCGAAACCTGTGACATCGGCATCTGTGAATATCATGGTGAGCGCTTCTTTGGCAACTGCTGCCCAAACGTTTTCTAGGTATTCTCCCAGAGTCACAACATCACCACTGGTTTTCTCGACTCGAGCATACCGGGAGAAAATTTCTAGCGCTGGACCCAAACATGCAAAAATCGCATCTGCACCGACGACACCTTCCTCGGCTAATCGAGGCATCCACGTATGGATGCGGCCAGGTAACTCACTCAAGACATCACGCCAATTTCCGATGTCATTGGCAAAGTTGGCACCATTCATTGTCTCACGAGGACGACAAACTAGATGAATTGACGACGCAAGCGCTGCAGAATCGCGGGCGCGGAGCCGCGTTGCGAGTTCTGTGTCAATTGGCCAGGAGCCCGTAATCGTCCAGCCCGCGTCGATCATTGCCTGAAGCTGCGCCTCCCAGCCCGAGGTCGATTTGTGTGCAAAAACGACGAGACCAATTCCATTCTGGGCAAGAATGCGCCGGGCTTCGGTCATTGCCATCCTCATCGTTCGTACAAAGAAGGCAGTGTCCTTACCCTTCACTTCGTCGACGATACATTCGTCATCTTTTGGTGTGAGCTGTTCATGCCAGAAACCCGGACAACTTCTCTTCAACCAAACATAAAAGAAATCTGCTAGATCAGCATAAGGGACAGCATCATAGTAGGGTGGATCTGTAACTAGCGCGTGAGCAGATCCGTCTGGTAATGAGTGCGACTGCGCCGAGTCTTGCGACGCCGTTCCAGGGCTGGCGTCAAAATTCGCCACCTCAAGGGCTGAGACTATGCAGTCCACTGTAGATTGCCAATCGCCGACCGACCCGCCAAAAGGGTTGATCTCACAAAAATCCCACACAATTGGTATTGCCTGGCGCGCATAAAGGTGTTGCATTTTTTGTCCGGATGGATTCCATGAGCAGCCGGAGTTTAAGTGGTCGCTTTCCCTACTCACGGCAAGGGCCAGTGTAGTCTGAACAACGTCTCCAAACGAACGATCACTCTCGCGCACCTTGTCACCAACCTTCCGAACCTCTTGCGCCAGAAGCCCCAGTGTAAGTAGTTGACGACTAGCGAACAAGTCAGCGAACGTGTCCATTCCATAATGGCGTTGCGAAAACGCTCTGCCTGCTCCGCTGCCACCGCCCTGAGGTGTGGGTTCTTCGGGTGTAAAACTTAGGACACTTTTTGAGTGTGATATGACCGTTCTCAGTTTGATCTCAGCAGCGTCTATAGATCGAAAGTCATTCGAATTGGGAAGCCTAAAAGTCCGCCCTGCTTTTTCCTCTTGCGTCGTGACCACTACCATCAGTCTTGCACTGTTAGCACCGCCCTTTTTTGCCTTAAGCTGCACCCTAACACGAGTTACAGGCGTCGTGAATCCACAGCATGGGCATGTCGCGGACCCACGCTTAACTGTGCCATCAAGTTTCGGATCCTTGATTCTTGTATTGGAACTATTCTGATCAGCCCAAACATTTCCTTTCTTGACTATGATTTGAAAATCAACTTGCTTCGCTCTTGGCTTTGGCACAAGTTGTAGTGCTACGGATCGATCCTTTTTTTTGGCCAGCCAAAGCGATCGGATCAGCGGCACTTCCGCACCACAACCCGGGCCCTCGCATTTGATCGTGCGAGCCCAAAGATAGGCGATGGGAGTTGCCCCGTCATAGTCTTTTGGGTAGAACTTGGCGAGTTCCTTCTCGGCTTCCTTGTAGATCCACTCGCCCCACTTGCGAACCTCGTCGACGAGGCGTTGACCGTACTTCGGGACATATTCAAGAACTACCCTGTTGAGGAGAACGGGGATCGGATTCAGATCGCTTGCAAATGCATCTGCGCCAACCCTTAGAGCTTCAAGAGGAATCGAACCTCCACCAGCGAATGGATCCACTATCAACGGTCTAGTGCCAAGTGAACCACCAAGAGCCTCATGCGCAGATTGCGTGAGCGCACGACTTGTGCCAAGGTATTCGTTCTTCCTCGAGTTGTCCCAGTTCGCAAAGTCGGCGATGAAATCAAGCAAGGCTTGACGCAGCTCCATCGGATCATCGAACCGAGCAGGTTTTTGTCGAGCCTGCTCAAACCGTTTGCGACTTTCGCCACTCAGCAAAGCCTGTCTCTCATGAGAAGTCCACGCAAGCATTTCCGTTTTTGCTTTGGATATGAACGCGACTGGACATCCCTCACTCGCTGGATCGGGCCAGAGGGCTGCACATATTACGGCTCGACAAGCGGCCAACGGTCGCCGCGCCCACCATAGGTGCAGTGAAGTAATAGTTCCAATGTATTTTTCCCGTCGGGCGTGGATAGATATCCGCTTTATTGGAAGGTCGACCTCAATTAATCGTCTGCAGTATTCCACGCTTCTATCCAATTCATTCTATCAGTGTGTGTCGCGAGCCCGCGAGTCTGGTTACTCGAATAATTCCCTTGGCCCGATATGATATTGCTCAATCTGCATAATTGGTTGCCAGTTCAATCGCGCCGGATTCTCGATGACATGGAGCTCTGGCGAAGCCGCACAATTGAACACTACATACAGAAAAAAATCGCTCTTAAGGCGTTCAGCAGTCTTGTACTCATTGGCAGTTAGTAGAACTTCACCTACGCCGGAGCGCCCTTTCACTTCGATGAATCGTACTTCAATTGCTGTTTGTGGGTCTTCCGGGTGGGGTCGCCTTGAAATTAGGTCAAAGCCTCGGTTGTCTTTCTCTACACTCTCGACAATCCAACCGCGCGTTTCTTCATACTTAATTGCCTCTTGAACCGCTCTCCTTTCCACATCATCATCCCTCACCATCGGAGCAAGCTCGGGTGACAATCGATCAGGGTGGGGCAGTATCCATGCCCGTCCCTGATGGACAATATCGCTTATGGCACAATGTCTCTCTTTCTCCAACTCTTCTCGCCGCCTCTCCAATCTACCGTTCAACTCGTCCAACCAATTTTCAACTGTCTTGATGTTGGCCGACATCAAAGGTGATGCATCTCCATCCTGTTGCCTTTGCACCAACTCAGCGAGGCGGAGATTCTGACGGTTTATGAGTTCGTTCAAACTGATCTCGATGTGCCTTGCGATTACGTCGGTCTCCTTTCGACGCTGTTCAGATACCTCATTTAACAAAGGATACAAAGCCTTTTCCACGAGCGTTGCTTCAACTGTGCTAATATCCGGCAGGGTTGAGTCAGTTGGAACAGAGTAGCCAGGCAACGCGGGAATGAGGTCAAGGAGCAGGGTTGGCTGCCGAATATCAGAAACACCCGCGCTCGATTCGACTGCAAACAAACGCTTATGGAGCACATTGCCGCGTCCATCTCGAATAGCTGCAGAGAGTATATCCAAGCAGGCCGGTTTAGATCGGTTCAAATCGAAAAACACAGCCCCCTTCTTCAGATCGGGCAGAACTCTACCCAGCAGATCCTCACGGACAGTCTCAAAAAGAGGATGCCCCGGGGTGATCCAATCGAGAGTCGGATCGGCAATCAACTTCTCCTTATCGAATGCAATTGTCTTGTACTCTCTCCCAAGCTTCCCAAACCGTGGTTCAAGCAACTCTCCGGTTGGCCACAGAGTTCGCGGAACGCGACCTATTCTGTAAACATGGGACCCTTTGCTTGATTCCTTTGGGTGGATTCCCGAGTGAGGAGCCGATTTTACAAAGAAATCCTCGATGACTTCCGGAACTAACCTGCGTTCTTTTGCCTCTGCAGATCTTCCGATAATAGCTGATAGATTCAACTCTCTTTTAGCCAGTCCTTCGAGAGTAGAATTCGTTATGTTGCGGAACCGATTCGGGTCAACCTGATCAACGATACGACTTTTAATCACCTCTTCAGTCAAATTGCGGGAGTACATCTCTCGCAACATCTTTTCCAATTGGTTCGCTGGAAAAACATCGCCCAAAACATTGAAGATCTTACCTGTTTTCTTAGGATCTAGGTCATCTTCAATATTCTTCAACCTTTCAAACAACTTCTGAAGAACACGCCCTTCTCTTGTGTTCGTGGATACAAAATTGAATATCAGACAGTCTTTCTCCTGGCCATATCTATGGATTCGCCCCATCCGCTGTTCGAGGCGCACAGGGTTCCACGGAATATCATAGTTAATCATGAACCAGCAAAACTGCAGGTTAATCCCCTCGCCGGCAGCCTCTGTTGCTACCATCACCTGGCACTGTTCCTTAAACTCTCTCTCTGCGTATATGCGGGAACCCGGCGTATCTCGATCACCGATCTTCAGCCCGCCGTGGATTTGTGTGACTGACAAGCCCCACTCCTGAAGCTTTCCAACCAGATAGTCCAGCGTGTCCTTGTGCTCAGTGAAAATGAGGACCTTCATCTTCGGATCCTTGAAGACCCCGTTTTCAGAAATAACCTCTTTCAACTTTACGAGCTTTGATTCAACTTCTTTCTTTTCGAGAATCCTCGCTTGGTCGATAAGCAATCCCAATTGCAGAATTTCTTCCCTCAATTCATTAGGATCGATGGAGGCGACCACGTCTTCGAGTTGAGCCACAATTTCTTGCTGCTCTTCCTCAGGCAAATCATCAAAATCTTCCGGCAAACGCTTCGCGACGAGTTCTCTTTTGTATTCTTCCGGATCTGCGAGAATCCTCTCTCGTTTGGATTTCATCCGTTCGAGAGTCTTTCTTACGGCAGATATGCTGGAAGCGAACCGTCGCTGGAGCATAGCCATGGTGAAGCCAAGAGCTCGCCCCCTGGAAGTATCATCCGCAGCAGCTTTAATAGACTGGTCCTCTACGTACCTTGTAAGCGCATCATAGAATTCCCACTCATCGTTGTTGATCTGGAATTCTGTTGTCTGGACAAACCGTTTGGTAAAAAGGGTCTTCACTTCCCCAGTATCCGGATTGGGGAAGCTGACTAGCGCTTCTTTTACCCGACGCAGATAGAACGGGGCGGAATTGCGACGCATCGCCTCTTCTAGACTCTTGACATCTCCATAGACATCCTTGTCGAGGAGTTCGAGGAACAAACAGAAGTTTTCGGGATCGCCCTTGTGCGGAGTGGCCGTCATCAGCAGAAAATGGTCGGTCATCTGGGACAACGATTCGCCCAACTGATACGCGAGCGTTTTCTTGTCCGAACTGTATGCGCTCATCTTGTGGGCTTCATCAACGATGATGAGGTCCCAGTGGCTACGCAGAAGGCTCTCACGAGCATCATCTATGCGGGACACCCATGAGACAGATGTAATGACTTGATTTCTTTCTTGCCAGGGATTGCTGCCGTAGTTAGCCCTAAGAACATCACTCCGTATGACTTCAAAATTCTCACGGAATTTATCTTTGAGTTCCCGTTGCCATTGAAAGGAAAGATTGGCAGGAGTGACGATGAGAGTCCGCTTCACGAGTCCCCTGATCTTCAATTCCTTGATCAAAAGACCTGCCATAATTGTCTTGCCCGCACCTGGATCGTCAGCGAGAAGAAACCGGATCCTGGGAAGCTTGATGAAATAATCGTAAACGGCCTCCAGCTGATGAGGCAAGGGATCCACCCGTGCAATCGAAAGTGTGAAGTAGGGATCATACTCATACGCCAAGCCAAGCCGCAGAGCTTCGACACCCAAACGAAACTTGTTCGGGTCACCGTCGAAGGGTTGTCTTTCGGGGCTAACGTCCAGTTTACTGATCTGAGCATCGTTGAAAACATATTCGCGGACGAGCCCACTAGTAAGACCTTTTCCTATGATTTTTTGGTTCCCGCCCAAGGGAATCACAGCAATGACCTGGACAGCCTCGGGAAATGCTGGGCCCTTCAAAATCATATTAGGTTTTATCACTTCACTTGGCATTTATTTTCACTAGTTGCCTGAGAATAGGCACACATTCGATTACAAGCGCCACTCGAACGCAATCTGATCAGCTGTTTGGCGTAGAACGGTCTCTAAGGAATGAACAGCCTGTCGGTGTCAATGAATTTCGTGAGAATTTACGCCAAACAAGCCCTAATAGCAACGAATCCTGATGGGAAGTTGGGCGTTATTGTGCCAAATCGTTTTCCGCGTTCACATTCGACGCGTTAGTCTCATCACCTCCGATGAAAATTCCGGTCCTTCGCCCAAAGTTCTCTCGGAATTAATCTCAATTGAAGGTCAACTCTTCCATTCGCAATGGTTTAGCATGCATACGCTTTTGTCACATTTCGGCGACCCTTTTCTGACACATCTGTCAGACTTCTACAATGCTTCACCCACCTTTTGACATCCTTTTGTGACGCTTTCTAATCCCCTCGTCGTCACTCGACCATAAATAGCCGCAATTTTACCCAAACAAAAAATAATGAAAACACCTTACTCGGGTCGGATGGTACCATCGCGCCAATAGGGTCCGATTTACAAAACCCAAAAAAATCTTAGGATTCACTTCACCCAGTAGAAATCCGCGGTCATCCTGCTTCGCTCGTTTGCTTCCTGGATCTATGTCGTAGTACCTCCGCCGATAGGATCTGATGTAACATTACTTTGGGTTGAGGCTCATTCTCTGGAAGAATGGGTCCCCTATTTTATGGTATAAGAGGGTGTGACCGCGTTACATCAATCATCATAAGGAGAAGCCAGATGGCAAACGACAGCGCACTCTATTCGACCATGGTTAGATCTGGCCGAACGACATACTTCGTGGATTTGAAAGAGGCGAAGAACGGGAACAAATATCTCTCCATAACGGAATCGAAAATCGACGGCGACCAGAAACAGAAGATGACAATCCGTGTTTTCGGCGAGACCATCGAAGAGTTCCGCAAGGCAGTCAACGACGCGGCTGCTGCAATCATGCAATAGCCAGATCACATAAGAAAGGAAACAGCAATGGCACACAATCTTTATGTCGGCAAATCAGGTCAAGCCAGCATGTTCTATTTTGGGGAAACCCCCTGGCATCGCCTAGGCCGAAAACTGGCAGACCCTGCCACAGCTGCACAAGCAATCGAAGCAGCAGGACTCGACTACAACGTGATCAAGCGACCTCTGTTCACAAAGATCAGCCGGCAGAGTGTTTTGGTGCCTGATCATTTCGCGACTGTTCGCTTGGACACAGGTACAGTCCTAGGAGTTGTTGGTTCACGTTACGAGCCGGTACAGAATCGCGATGCGTTCAGCTTCTTCGATCCGTTGGTCGACCGTGATGAGGCGATTTATCACACCGGAGGAGTCTTGGGCAAGGGCGAAAAGATCTGGTTGCTAGCCAAGCTGCCTGGATACATACGAGTCGGCAAGTCAAATGATCTGATCGAGAAATACCTGCTGCTCTATAACTCTCATGACGGCAGCTCTCACATCCGAATAAAGCTCAGTCCTGTAAGAGTAGTATGCCAAAATACACTTTCAGTCGCACTCGCTGGCACCGAGCAGGAAGTCCGGATAAAGCACACAGCAACCGCTCCTGCTAAGCTGGAAGAAGCACACAAGCTACTCGGGCTCACGAATCATCTCTTTCAGCAACTAGATTTCGTGTTCAATCGAATGGCGCTTCGGAAGGTCACGGACCGTGAACTGATGCAATATGTGAAAACACTCATCCCGGACAATCCGGAAGCGGAGAGCTACACCCGGACAGAAAACCTTCGCAAAAAGATCCTGGATATCCACGCAACACAGCGCGACGCAACAATGCACCGGGGCACTCTGTTCGGCGCATACAATGCCGTGACCGAGCTGGTGGATCACGTCAGCACTACAGAGGATCCGAGCAAACGCCTGAAGAGTATGTGGTTTGGGTCTGGGGAAAAGCTCAAGCAACGGGCTTTCTCTCTCGCCGAAGACTACCTCAAGAACTAACCCACCTTTTCCATTCAATTCGAAACGCTCCTTCATTCAGCTTGGACAGTGACAAGCTCGGCCTTGCATTGTCTTTTGAATGTTGGGGCGTTTCCAGTTTACGAGAGGAGAACTATGATACGGCTTGAATGCACGACTGGGGGCCACAACAAGTTCTATGAATTTCACCCCTTGCAAAACAATGGCCGATTCACGGTGAAGGCCTTGTATGGAGCAATTGGCCAGGCTCCCAAGGTCTCGATCATCTACGATGGCGATAACAAGGCAGAAGCCAATGAGGAGTTCCAGAAGAAGCTGAATCAGAAACGGAAGAAGGGCTATATCGTCGTCACGCAGAATGGTGAGCCTGTACCAGCCACTGCAGAAAAAAAAAGACTGATGTTCCCGTAATCTGGCCGATGAACGCTCAAGGGATCAAGAACCAAGATCATCTCAATTGGCTCATCTGCAACGAGAACTATGCAGCTCAAGAGAAGTTGGACGGGATGCGCTGTATTGCCCATGTCACAAAGACCGGACTGAGGATTTTTTCTCGAAGCGCTGGGGTGGAGGATCCAACGAGGCCACTGGAAAAGACCGCTGCACTTCCTCATCTAGCGTCGCTACGATTTCCACAACTTGCGAACACAGTCCTCGACACAGAAATATTGGCACCTGGGGTCGATGCTGCGAGCCTGTCTGGAGCTATCCACAGCCGTGAGGTGGGCAGGACATACGGACAGGTAAAGGCATTTGTGTTCGATGTTCTGAGATATCGGGGTGAGGATCTGTCACACAAAACGCTGCGAGAGAGAATTGCCGTCCTGGATATTCTGAATGGCGCATTGCAATCGCCGTACGTGATCTTCCTTCCGTGGGCTTTTACGGCCAAGGGAAAATGGAGTCTGTATGAATCCGTGCTCTCACGAGGTGGTGAAGGAATCATGTTAAAACGCCTCGACGCTCTGTATGTGCAAGGTGGCAGGCCGGCCAACAACTGGCTCAAGGCAAAGAAGTCAGCGACGTTCGACTGTGTGGTGATGGGATTTACAAAAGGAAAGGGCAAGTTCAACGACCGTATCGGTGCCATGATCTTCGGGCAATATGTGGACGGCAAGCTCACCGAATTGGGGCAGGCGTCTGGAATGTCCGATGCAGAGCGCGCGGATATGTCCCTCCGTCCTAACAATTACATCGGGAAGGTTGTCATGATCAAAGGAATGGAGAGATTAAAGAGTGGGGCGATTCGCCATCCACAATTTGCTGGTATGCGCAATGACAAAGACCGGCATCAGTGCAGATGGTATCAGAACGAACAATAATCTGGAGCCGCCAAAGACACACTCTAAACCTCAAACCGTAGGGGTGATGATCGGCGGCGGCTTCATTCTATTTCAAAGGAGATGACAATGAATATCAACTGGAAACGTATCTGGCGAGCACTTCGCATCATTTTTGCAACTCTCGCCAGTGGCATTAAGACATGGAGGGTTCTGTGAAACATCTCAAATTCGTGTATGCGATTCTATGCAGCGTGCTTACAGCGCTCGAATCCATCATCGCATGGAGGAGAAACAAATGACATCGTTCATGGATGAGTTGCTTGCAGAGGTCGAGGAAAAGGAACACAAAGTCAAGATTGAACTGGACCGTCTGAAGGCAGATCAATTGCTAATGGCCGTGGCGAAACTGGAATCACAGATGGATGATGTCAACAAGCTTGCTGACGATGAAATCAAACTCATCGAGCGGTATCGCAAATCGGAGATTGAGCGATTGGACAAAAAGCGGTCATGGCTTCTCTTCAACGTTGAGAGCTTCTGGCGCGTGCAATCCGAACAAACCGGTGAAAAGACCCTTCGGTTACCACACGGAACGCTCGCACTTCGCAAAGGTCGAGACAAGATCGAAATCGACAACATGGCTGTCTTCATGAAGATCGCTCCTCGGTATGGCTTCCTTAGGACGACTCCGGAGAAACACGAGCCTGATCTTCAGGCCATCGCAGCACACATCAAGTCATCGGGTGATATTCCTCTCGGTACCAAGCTCATCCCGGCTGCAATCAATTTCTCATATCAACTCACGAAAGGAAACGGCAATGGGACAAAATAACGGAAATGGCAACAACCCACCGAAGGTTGAGCTTGAGCTGAACCAAGAAGCCCGGTTCAAAATCCTCAAGCCAGTCTACGCTGGACAGAGCAGTTTTGGAAAATTCTATCTCTATAGCGTCAAGGACTTGGAGACCGGAGAGACTCGCAGCCTGTTTGCGACAGATGAGATCCATTCGATCATCGAGGAGAAGCAGCTCGGAGTTGGAAGTGAATTTGCTCTCAAGCGTGTACCGAATGGGAAGAAAGGAAGTTCGAGGCTGGAACTGTCGATTCTGGGCAAGGCGCCGGAACCGGAATCACAACGAAAGGATAATCTGAAAGAACTTCTTTTTCAGTCTGTTCGTGATGCTGTTGATATCGTAAGGGATTCAGGCATCCAATTCTCGAATGATGAGATCCAGAAGCTGGCGACGACTCTGTTCATTCAGCGGACACGGTTGACGTGAAATAGAAAAGCAGCCAAATGTTGCTGGCTGCTTTTTTTTCGGATCAGCACCACTGAACTGATCTGATGCTCAATTTATCTGCATTCCATCGGCTGATAAATGTAAATGGGGAACCAACTGGACAAACTTATGAATGAAATCAGGCATCCCATCATAAACCACCTTCTTCGCATTTGTATACACGTCGGAGGATCCTTCCATGATGCTAGGAAGTACTTGCTTATTCAAGGGCGTAAAGAAATAGCAGCCCTTTCCTTTGGCAAGAGCGTATCCCGACTCAAAGAAAATGCTGCTGTGGACCTTCTCTGGAATTACAGCGAGGAAGTGATCGCAGTTGTCGATTGCCATCATGTACTCATCAATATTGATGTCATCTCTGGATACAATATGGTGAGAGGGATATTTCTTGTTGAACCAATAAACCTTGACGTCTCGATTTAGTCCTTCTATTATATCAATAGTCTTTGAGACATTTCGGTGTATCTCTTCATACTCATTTGGTTGGAGATTGTTCATCTGGATTGAAACAAAGAGTTTCAGGACGTGTTTGGCCTGCTGCTTTTTCCAAGTTCTCCAAGCGATGTAGGCGAGCACGGATGTAGCAACACCACCGAGGATACCTCCGAGCACGAGCAACCACTGACTTAAGTTATCCATGGTTTTACTTTCATTTCACGCGTAGGTTATTGTATTTGATTTCGTCAACATTTCTGGTGCAAGCAGAAGCAATTCAACCCGATGCAATGAAAATGGTGAGGCGAGAAGCATCGGAAAAGTTTTCGACCAAGGATCCCGGCTGCTTTACCTTGCGATTCGGCGGGCCTAAAAGGTCTCTCGTGGTCGCGCACACACTCTGAAAAAAAGAGTATTCTTGCCTCACATTCTTGCTATCTTCTATCGAGCCTCATTGGGCTATGGGTCTCGCCCACTTCAAGATCTGATCAACAATAGATGCGGGGTCAGGTTCCAGCATATGATCTCCCCCCTGATCGTACACTCTCTTTACGCTCCTTGTCCGCTCCTCGAAGTAGCTAAACATTTGGTCGACGGTACCCGTCTGGAGCCTGTCATTTCCACCGATATAAATCAGGCAATCAGAATTGATTCGAAAACGAGCCGGATTCCTGAGTCTGATCAATTTGTAGACAGGTCCTTCCATTATGCTCAGAAGAGCCTTCATCGAAATTGGTATGGGATAAGTCCAATCATCTCCTTGACGTATCCCGTATTCTTTGATTGGTAAAAGCGGATATTCCTCCGGAAGCGTCGCTCGCAATCGTTTTAGCTGTGATTCGACCGTCTCGGGGAATATCCACCTCTGTTGAAGCTCGTAGCTGTCGCATGGGCAAAGCAGCACAAATGGAAGAGCTACTTTTGTCTCGATGAGGTAGTGTAGTACTCTGTCGCACCCAAGGCTGTGGCCTTGCAGAATCATCCGGGAGTTGAATGACCTCACAAAATCAACAGCCCCTTCAATGTCGGCGACACACTCTCCGAATGAACTTAGCGCACCTCCCAAATACTCGAATTTTCCTTTTCGATAGCCCTCCGCAATTCCGTCGTGAGCACTCGTATTGAAGGTAAGAAAGTTCAATCCAGCTCTCGTGTAGAACTCAGCCATTACCGAGATAAAGGCATTTGAATAGAAGTTCCCGAAGCTTCCGTGAACATGAATAATGCAAGTGCCGTTTTGTGGTTCAGCAAACAATAGTCCCTCAAGCTTCACCCCCTGCGAGCTTTCAAAAGTTACCAACTGTCCTCTAACCATCGACATAGATTCGGGTTTCTTTCTTGTTGTAAGCAAATTGGGTTCTTGCTCAAGGTGTCCGAGCCGCTCGTGCATCGGTTCGTTGTCGATCAATCTCTTGATCAAATTGGAACAGACCCTCCAAAGTCATCCTAGGCAAAGCGCGCTTCGGCAAGGTTTTTGCCTCCGCGCACTTCCAGACATTCTCGAAGAACTTAGTGTATTCAGAGATGGTCTTTTGGTCTTTCGAAAAGTGGCCAGAGGTAATCGGGGCATACTGGAGCGTCTTATAAATGTATCGTGTGCCATATATCCCGAAGTCCTGATATTGCTCACTAAGCCTCTGATCTCGTGTCCATTTCTCATATGTGGAGAGAGCGATATACCTATAGTCAAAGCCTTTTTGGTGAGCGTAATACCCGAGAAGTTGTTTTGCCATAGGATGGTTTTCTAGCCAGCCGTCCGGGCCAACCAAAAGTGCTTTTACCGATTTTATTGACCCCCTCTTTGCTCCCTTTTCAATCTGTTTGCAATATTCCTTCCACTTTTCGTCAAAGAACTTCGAATCAGACTCGAGGACCCAGACGTATCGAATTACTTTTTCCTTGTCGCTTTCCATTGCGCTCAGCAACAAATCGGCATTGTCAAAGTGGTAATCCTTGACATACAGTTCCTCCTTGATAACTGCATCTGTGCACAGAATCTCGAGATCTTGGATACTCCTATTGATGTGCTCCTGGAACAAATCAACGGGCTTGTAGAATTTCGTTGACAAGTCTTCAAAGTGTACACGGAGATTCAGAAGTCTGACGTTGAAGTCATTTCGAATATTTTGCAGATCTGAAAGCCCTTTTTCAAGCCTAAATAGTTTTTGCAGTGTGATCAGTAGCTCGATGGATGTCCAGAAAAGATATGTGAGAAAACCGATGATTATCTTCTCTACCAGGCTTGTTGGAATCGAGGAATAGCCAAGGGCGATTGGCGTTATGATGGACACGGCGAACTTGGCTAAAGTCATCACCAATGTAGAACCAGGTCCGCTTCTCTGCGCTGTCTCTTTGTCAGCCATTAGAGTTGCCTCCTAATCGAGTCGCCCCGCATCCTATCGCGAACGTGATCTATAGGAAATCTGATCCACCTATTTTGCTCGACACCGCTTAGACCGGATCCCACCGTCAGAGCAGGCTATTCACACGACGGGCACATTGCTCAAACATTCAATCAGCGCTTTGACATCTTGTGTTGCTCCCGTTGGACTCCCCTTTGAAGTCGGGGCGACCGAATTGTCCCAGAGTCTCACAAAAAAAGCCATGTACTGCCGAAATTCCTCTGGTTTGCCTGAGAACACTCCAATCGACTTGTACTTGCCAGGACCTGGATTTCGTCGTGAAATGTGTTTCACATAGTCTTCCAACCCAAATAGAACCAATCCACCGTAGAGTCCGAATTCATAAAAGGGAGGGCCACTGGAGAAACCAGAGGGCTCAATGAAACGGTCGTAGTCTTTTTTGAAGATGTACTTCACCGTCATACCTTTGCCAGAACGGCTGGAATAGTAATCCAGAAGGCTCTGCATTGCTGGACAGCCGGGATTGACATCGTCCTCTAATACGAGTATTACCTCAACCTTCGCAATTCCCTTGATTCCATCATCATTTGCATCCGAGATCTTCCGAAAGAAATCATCCCACATGACATCACCAAATAGAGGTTCACTCCTATCGATCTGCCATGTATATCTAAAAACCGAGTCTTTGTTGTCCCTGCACAATTCAACTATCATATTCGTTTCTTCGAACTTATGATCCTCCACCCGAATAATGAGATCCCTCGCCTTCTGCAATTTCTCAAGAAAAGTTACCTGCTCTCTCTCCAGAAGCTTTCTGAAGAACTTTGGGTGGTCGGTGCTTTGACCTATAAGCTCTAGCATCTGGACTGTGTTCAAAAAAGACAATGCCCGGAGGTTCTTAAGAATCTTGTCTGCATCTGCCCACCTTATTCGATCTATCTCGAACAAGAAAACCAGAGGAATCACGTAGCCCAACAGGAACGAAAAAAACGCCCCGAAAAATGGGTGCTGCGCAAACATCCAACCGTGCACTAGGTTTAAGTAAGCTGCACCGAACCCAATCACGAGCCGAGTGGCTAACGACAGCAGTGGAAAATTCAGTTTGAAAAACGAGAGTATTTTGTCCATTTAGGCCTCAATGATATCTCATTTCTTGATGCTCACGAATATCTTGAGCCCCTTGGCATATGGACTATCAAGACGTTCATCGAATGAGTGGACACGCCGTAGACCTGGACAGTATTCGTTTTCTAGGTCCGACCACGGTTTTCCATACCACCAAATGCAGTCCCGCGGTGTTACTCGTCGCGAAAGAAATGCGAATTTGCGCAGCACGGGATCGGAGAATCGCTCCTCCAAGAGATCGTAAAATCTCGAGGAATCAACTCGATACTCCGCGTCGAGCAGTTCGCTGTCGAACAAGTACTCGCAGGAGAAGTGATTAATGTGCAGCAAGTTTAAGGGAAGGGTTCGATATTTGTCGTCAAGGTGCTTCAGTTTCTTTTTTTTCTTTCCATGAGTAAGAACCTTGTCTATGAAGATCCCTCCCCTCACGAGG
The DNA here is from genome assembly GCA_026390595.1 of Ignavibacteriales bacterium. Taxonomy (NCBI): domain Bacteria; kingdom Pseudomonadati; phylum Ignavibacteriota; class Ignavibacteria; order Ignavibacteriales; species Ignavibacteriales bacterium. The sequence goes on along the minus strand of JAPLFQ010000010.1, from coordinate 66,536 downwards.
CTCTGGTTGACAACATAATAGAATTTCATCCGGTCCGAGTATTCTATATTGCCACTTGTCAGATCAGAGAGAATTGCTGCGAAATAGTTCTTGAACTCAGGCAACACCTTGATCCAATCACCAAATTCGAGCTTGTCTGTCGAAGGATAGGCCCTCATGCCGTTCATGATTCGGACTGAATGGCGATTGTTATCAATGTAGTGGACCCGAGTGAACCGAAGCTCAAATAGCATATCCCGGAACTCGGGAGTACAGCCAAGAATTCCGATGGGCTCTTTCTTCGGGACATCTTTGAGAATTGTTCGAAAATAACCTAAGTGATCCAATGACGGACGCGAGGGCGGTAACACAAGATCCCAGGTTTGAATATTATCCCAAGTAGCCAATTCCGGCTCCGTTCATTTCTTGCGATTTGGTACAACCGTGATATACACCTCTTCGCCAAATCGCGGCTCGTCGAACAAGCGAACCCAGTGCACATCAACAACAAAAAACTTAGACTTGAACTCAAGCAAGTCCTTTTTTGTCAAGAGCGAATACCAATCCTTGTAGCTCACAAAACGCTCAACATACGAGAGCTGAGCCGAGAGTTTTTCTCTCCCTTGTGCAAGTTTGCAGGTGCCCAAAAACTGAAGGCCTCGTTTCGGTTCTTGCCATGGCTGATGATTGTCTGCGATAGCGACGGCTACGCTGGGATTCTTCTTAATATTTACACAATGTTGAGTGCTAGGATCAGAAAGAAAATAGAGTTTCAGGGAATCTGTGAATGCGAAATACGCAGTGTGAATGTAGCTGGTGTTCTTGTCTTTGACTGTTGCAATTGAGCAAAGTTCCGATTGTGAGAGAATACCTCTAATGCTCTCAGTCAATTCTTCGTCCGAATACTTTTCATGAGCGAATGAAATGCGCATTGCGATCTCCTCTATTTTGCTGATCGACGATAGTGGGGAATCTATTGATCCTCAAAAACGTCCTTTGGCAAGGCCTTCTCAAATACAATCTTTTTCAAGGCCCGGATTGCTTTGCCGGAATCTTGCCGATTGAATACATTGCGGCCGAAGCTTACCCCAGCAGCGCCTGCTTCAATTGCCCCCGCAGCCATATTCAACATCTCACCAAACGGAAGAAGTGGCCCACCCGCGATCACTACAGGCAATGGCGCACAAGCCTGTACGACAGTTCGAAATGTATCAGCGGAGCCAGTGTATTTCGTTTTGATTATATCCACACCCAAATCAGTTGCGACACGAACTGCATGTGCAACGAGTTTCGCGTATTCAACCGGATCAGCAGCGCGAAGATCATCATAGTTCTCATCCCCATCTTTGTTTTCCGTTCGGGGATACATGATGGCCAAAACCGGAATACCCAACGGCTGACATTCGGAGACGACTTTGCCAAGGGTTGCCAACATGCCTTGTTCAAACCGTGAAGTGATATTAACATGAACAGCCACTGCATCTGCATCAAGTCGGATGGCCTCGTATACATTCGACACGAGTATTTTGTTTGTGTGCTGCATCCTAGATGTGCTAGCGGAGAGGTTTATTATAGTTCCGGTCGACCGAAACGCCTCCGGCATTTGACGAATTATTCCTTGAAAGGTGAGAATTCCGTTTGGTCTGCCATTCACGATCTGCTGCAATTTCGATGGCATATCAGCGAGACCATCGAAGGGACCGAAAATCAGGCTGTCATCGATCGGAGTGATGACAGTTCGCATTGTCTTCGGGTCAAACAATCTGGAAAGCCTCTTGTTTTTACCCACCATGGCGAATGACATGACAAATCCCATCCTTCATTTGAGTTTATGCAACGAGTCCACCATCGACGGTGATGGACGCACCATTAATGTAACCCGCCTCTTCTGAGGCAAGGTAGATAGCCAGGGAAGCAATTTCTTGTGGCTTCGCCAGTCGCTTGGCCGGGATGGCAGCAGCAACTTCCGACAGGTAGTCGTCTGCAGATTGGTTCAACTGTTCCCCCTCCCGAGTGGCAATTCGATTCATAAGATCGGATGAAATAGCCCCCGGACATATCTCATTGCACGTTATTCCGTATTGGGCATATTCTTTGGCGACAGTTTTCGTCAATCCTGAAAGTCCGTGCTTCGATGAGTTGTAAGGAAGATTCCATTCAACTCCTCTGAGCCCATAAATTGAGGAAATATTTATGATTCTTCCCCATCCTTTCCTCATCATCTCCGGTAGCAAAGAGCGTACGATTTGGAAGGGAGTGAATAGATTCACCTTCATCGTCCTTTCCCAACTCTCGATCGAGACTTCGTGTGAGAGACAACTCGTGATGTTGATTCCAGCGTTATTCACGACAATGTCAAACCCTCCCGGAGGAAGATCAAAGTCAGACAGGAAATCAAGTCGGATTGGGGTAGCGCGGGTATCTTGAGACAAGATTTTCGCCTTCGGCTCGTTGGAGAGATACTGGAACGTCACAGCATATCCTTTTGCGGAAAATGCTCTGACGATCGATTCCCCGACTGACCCAGTTCCACCTGTTACTAATACGGTTCTTGATATCATGCTAGCCTGTCTCCATATTCGTCTTGTTTTTTCAGAAACGGGGATCCTTCGACAACTCTTTTCGGCCGCGTTTACTCCAAAGTGATTGGTCCATTTAAGAAAGCAACTTGGAGGGTGAATGATGTATCGGAATGATTGCTGCGCCGCTAACATGGCTCCAGCGCGGTGCTACTCTCTTTTTCAGTTTCGGTCCGGAGTCCAATGCGAGCTCAAAGGCTATGTCACGAAAGTCAAAATATGACAATTTTGGCGAATAAGTCAACTTTCTCTTCTGCCAGATATGAAGAATGACAGCCCATGGCCCATTGAAAAGCACAAAGCGGCCGTATTGCTTTTGGCTCTTGAGAGAAGGGCGCTTCACTCTGCCGATTGATTGTATAACCTCTTGGCACCGGTCTTGTAAATCTCCTTTGATCCGAGGGGAAACCAAAATTTCATATTTGAAAACACAGAGATGGGTGCCACCTCATTCACTATGTTGTTCAAGAAATACGCAGGCGCTAGTCTCTCAAGGTGGTACGAGTGCCACTCCTCATATGGTGTCCACACATGGGACTCCCAAAACTTGAAAAACAAAGAATCATTGAGACAGAGATGATTGACGACTCTGCTCCGCATTTCCTTTGCCTTATGATATAACAGTTCAAGGACAATGTCGGGGTCTTGAATATCGGTCTCAAAAGAGAATATGCCGGTGAATAGACTGTAGTGACTAAGTTGGAGCTGTGTAAATTGCCGATAGTGTTGTTCGACGATGAGAACATTATGGATCAAATTGTCGAGTGCCTTTGATAAGGACTTTGCAGTAGTTTTGGTCTTAACTTCAATAATCGCCCTAACAGCGTCCGGCGTTACGAACACCAGGTCTTGTTCCCGAAAAATCACGGGAAAAGAAGAGTCATATACAAGTAGGTCGATTTGCTTTGAACATCCAGTTGGCGTGAATATGAATCCCCGTCCGATTTCGTACTTACCCGGCAAGTGTCTGCGGAGAATATTTCTCAGGATTGATTCCTTTATCTCTCCGTCAGTCAGCCAGTGAGGATTGTTCATCAGATCACGAATCTTGTGCTTGACGGCGTTCAACTCTTCGGCAACCGATCGATGATACTGCAAAATGTCCATTGTACGACCTTTTTGAAGTCCCTATTTGACAACACAAACGAAACTGCGCACGAGTATAGTGTAGCATTTGCTAATAATCAATGTCCGCAAAATGCCGTCAGAGCGTTGATCAACGCTCACAAGCGTGGATATTACAAGCCCCAATGGAACGATTGATTTTCTTTTTGTCATCCATCCTGTTATCTTCGATTCGTGACCTACGCACTTGCACCGACCAAACTCGAGCAATAATCAGAAGGATGATGAAAATCAATGCCAGCTCAGCAATGCCCATCTACTGGCTCAAGCCAACTCAATGAGTGTGGGTTGTGCACTCGCAGATGCTGTGAGGAATCAGATATATATCTTACGCGGAAACACATCGAGGGCTCATTTTTGACACCATAGATTAAGGAGGTCCGTATAAAATGTATGCCTACTTTCTAGCCGTCGCTGCCTTAAATATCGCACTCGCCATCAGACAGTTAAAACGTATTGGCCTTCCATACCGCGATTTCTTTCTTTCCCTTACGGTCTCAACCCTCGCACTTGCGGTAGTCTTAGAAGCGGGATGCTGGATCTTTCTCGTCAACAAGATCCCCGTGGTACTTCTACTCTTGATTCAGGCAATACTTATTGGGTTGACTACGGAATGGTGGCTTGTCGAGATGTTGAAGTTTCGGCTGCACCGCGTTACCAATCGGTTGCAGAAGATGTACAATCTCGAAGTCAAATCAGACCTCATTTACGATGAAGAGAATGCGTTTGCCACCTACGACAAGGACAATCGGCCGCTGATACTATTCTGCGTAGCTTTCGCCAATCAGCACAAGGCACTTCTGACTTTTTTGGTTGGGCACGAACTGGCCCATCTTGGATTGGGACATGTGCAGGAACGTATGCAGAGAGCACAATCCTTAGACTCGAGCCAACAGCGACGCGGAATTGCAAATTTCCTTCCTACTGCTCTACTTGGGATTCCAGTCTGGCATTTCCTTAATTTTTTTAATCCGGGCTTGAGCGTCATCGCCGGTGCACTCACGACCATTACAAAGAAGGGAATTGACAACTGGATGAACTCTGGCTACAACCACAGCCAAGAGTATCAAGCGGATGCCGCGGGCATCGTGGCAACGATGGAGAGCGGTTATAGCGAAGAACTAGCTGTCAAGCTTTTTAGCGGTTGGGCCGCTCAGGAGCCCCAACGAGGGTGGTTCCGCCGCCATATCAACAAGTTGATCCGGGAAGAAACCCATCCCGCTAGCCAGGAAAGAGCGGAACACGCTCAGCAAGTGGCACAACATTTCCGGCTCCATGGTCCTGAAGCAACCCGGAAGAAATATGTCACCAACTGAATGTCTCCGAGCTGGGTGTTCTGTGTACTCAGCTGCCCGCAAATGATTTGGAAGGAAAAATGGAATGAACATATTCGAAATAATTCGCTCGACTGCCTCACGGAACGAGCCATTTCATTCTCTCTACTTCACAGAGATGTTGAAGGAGAGCAATCATTCTGGTAGTGGTCTTATTCGAGCCTTCTACATTTATTTGGGAGCCAGCGGTACAGCCAAGGTGCCAGGATTGTCAATTGATGCAGAAGATTCCTTCAAAGATGGATCGAGAATCGATATTACCATCAAGGATGGGGCAAACAGGAGGATTGTCGGTATCGAAATCAAAATGTCAGATAGCAGTGTGTCCTATGGCCAGTTGGATAGATACTATCACTTGCTAGCCGAAAAATACCCAGGCTATCGAGTCGCGATTGTCTACTTGACTCCATTCAGCCGAGGGAACCTCCCAGTAGGGTCGAATACGAAGATTAGGGCGACGAAAGAGTTCGAGGACTTCAAGAAATTGAATCCAGGTGCAGAGTGTGGTCATCTGAATTGGCATGAAATCGCAGATCTATACACCGAGAATTCAAATGACTTTCTTGCAGAACAACACAGAGAGTACCTTATGAAATATGTTCTGGATCCTGTTCGAGCGGGAGTGTTTATGCATCAGAGAAATCGAACTCTACGCGATTTCCTTGGAGACCAAGTCGTAGATCAGGCATATAAAATATGGGATGACAATAACGTAGTCTATTGGGATGAGGTGATACCACTACAAGAGAATATTGAAAAGCTTGACGCCATAGCAGACGGGCTCGAAATCCTACTCAAATCAGATCGCATCAAGCCGGATGTGATGAAGAATGATAATCTTGAGAAACACGTGAGAGACAAATTTCTCAGCTCAAGCGCTTTTGAATTGTTCTACCGGAGAGTTTTCGCCTTCTCTGTAAACCACCGATTTGCCTGGTTTCAGGGCAAGAATAATGTCGGTTGCCGTGTAGCCATTCCAAATCAGCCTGGTGGCGTCAGCGTCTTCACCCTGCAGGATGACGATACTATCAAGTTCGACTCTCCGAGGTGAACACGGGAACTCTCGCGATTCAACCCTCTTAGAGACCTTTTGTTCGACGATCGTGAGAGAGCGTTCGCGTATATCATACTCTCGCGCGCGATTACGCGATTCCATTGAAGCTGCTGATGAACCCCTTGAATTTAGAGCGCATTGCCCAAAATAGAGGGGATTAGTAGAGTTTTTTCCTTCCGCTTGTAACATTCCTCATTGAGGTCGGATCCAATCCATCTCGTAGCTCCGCGGAGAGATGGATGTATAGATATCATATAGATATCATAAAGGTCCAAAGCATCGATTTCAGTACCGTCGTAGTTGAGGTTTGTGAGGTGAACGCTACCAACGGTACTAGACTCACCTACCGGTAGTACTAGACTTTGCTACCGGTGGTGGTAGACTTCCATCCACCGGTTCATTTGGCTTTTCCTCTCCAAGGTGCAATTGAAGTTTGTTCACCGTCAGGTGCAACGTCTCCGGAGCCAGATGGCTGTAAATCTGCGTAGTGGAAATGTCTGCGTGCCCCAAGAGCTTTTGAACTTCATAGAGCGAAGCGGACTTTTGGACGAGCCACGAAGCGAAGGTATGGCGTAGGGCATGAAAGTTCAGGTTTTCATCTAGGCTCAGCTTGCGCACATATTTCTTTAGCTTGTGGCTAAGCCATGGGGGAGAAAGCTTCTTGCCTCTCCTAGTGAACACATATTCCGTATCGGGAAATGAAATTCGCCTTCGGTCGAGTATCTGGTAGGCCATTTCACCGAGTGGGACAGATCGTTTCTTCCCGGCTTTCGTCTTGAAGGTCGCCGTGCTCTGAACAATGATCAGCTTCCGTTCCAGATCCACTTGTGGCCACTGCAGATTTACCACCTCACCTCGTCTTAACCCTGTCAATACTGTAAATGTAAGAACATCCTTCAGCCAATCTTCCTTCACTACTCCAATCATCTTCTCGAACTCCTGAACCGTAAAGAATGCTGGCACAGGTTCGGGCATACGAGGCAGTGGCAAACCGGCAAATGGATTACTATCTAGGAGTTTCCAACGGAGGGCAATATTCAGCGCAGTACGAAGAGTCCTAGCTTCCGCGTTCACCGAAACAGCTGTCACTGTCTTTAGCCGACCCGCCACGTAAAAATCATAGCTCTGAGCTGATAGGTCTCGAAGAGCAACATCTCCGACGACATTGATCAGATTGAGCAGGCAACGTTTGAAGAGATAGGCTGTGCTCTTGGCGTGGGTGGAGGCGACATATGATTCCACTTCAGGGATGAACTCGGATATGAGCTTCTTTCTTTTACCGTCCTGAGTGAGCGTGCGCTTGAAAGACTGGATGAATGTGTAAGCGCCAGCCTTTGTGCTGGAATGAGTGGAAACCTTGAGGCGTCTGCCATCCTCGTGGAGATAATGGAGGTAGTAGATCTTGTTGCGGCGATGGAGGAACATCGGCTGTCTCCTTGATTAGGAGACAGGTGTACCCAGCCCTATGTCCAGCAGGTGAGAAATGCGAAATGGATTAGTAATGGTAGGTATGAAATGTACCGAGGACCCGACCCCAAGCAAGTGCGCTACCGGGCTGCGCTACGTTCCGAGGTAATACCAGTCATTCTAGGTACAGTCAAAACACCATAGGCCTAAAAAACTCAAAACATTGGTAACCACTTTGCTTACCGATGGGTAACCACTTGCCGTTTGGTTGCTGTGTCTGCAAGTCCAATATAATATTATCCTTCCGGTTAATCAATGATGAGTTTGCGATGTCCTAAAGCTGATGAATCGGGTTCTAACTGGTAGGCAACACGCACAACCGATCAACACACTCCGTGTAAGAACCGGTAGCGAGTCGCCATGAAAGTGTCCAGTACCGGTGAGGAGTGGACACCTTCTGGGCTTCGAGGACATTCAAATTGTACTGATTTTGTTACGTCAAACCATGAAGTGTCCACACTGTCCACAGTGTCCACCTGTTTTTCAACTTCTCTTATATATTCTATACACACTCTCTTATTATTATCTAAATCTTTTTTAAGAAATATACTGGACACAGTGGACACAAATGCATTTCAGTACCGTAAACATTGAACAAAGTGGTGTCCAGTAGCACCCAAACAAGTGGACACTGGCTGGACACCCTGGACACATTCTGGGTTAAATTTCGATCCTTTCTTGGGCTTCTTGGGTCACTGGCGGCATCGGCTCAGATGGGGCTGTCACTGGTATGATGCCGAGCAGCTTCTTCAGTTTGTCTGTCATTGTGTAGCAACCACGTCGTTTGTTATTCCTCTCGACCTTTGCAGCTTTATTCTGCTCAAGGTAACCTCGTTCACGCAACGCCTTGACGACCTTATGCACACCGAGCTTCGTGATCATTAGACTATCCTCCAGCATAGCGGTCGGAAGAAATCCATCCTTCAGGTGATCAGCGTACTCAAATCCAGATTCCTGAGATTTCTCCAGAACCCTGTCGATCATTTTCTCTGCCGCCATTTCTTCTTCAGTCACATTGCTGTCGAAGAGGCCGGCTTCCTCAGGCGTGATCGGCACTTTTATACTGTACCGATTACCACTGAAATCGAGCTTATCAAAGACATCCTTGAGTGTCGTTCGGACATAGTGTCCGATGCGCTCCTCCAATTTTTCGCCCAACCGGGCATCGATCGGACCCGCAATCGGTTTGAAGTCGTATACAAAGAACTGATTGGTCTCTGGCGATGTGGGCGCTTCATAGCTTGCGACATATATCGGCATCGCTGAATTCGAGAGGATGATGATGTTCATATTATTCTCGACTTCGTAGGGTATCACATATTTCTTGTTAACCGTGGCGTGCTTCGATCCAGAGTACTGCTTGATCAGTCGGTAGACTTCTTCGCTTTCGGACACCGTCTCATCGGCTACGAGGAGCTTCTTCTCCGCTTCCTGTGTAAAAGCGCTCCTCTTTGCCTCCCACATCTGCGAGATGGCCGGGAATATCGAGTAAACCATTTCGGCAAACGTGTTTTTTCCACTACATCGGGCCCCCTTCAGTACCAGCGTGGGCAGATCCCTAAAGTCGCTGTAACAGTATGTAGCCAGGTATTCCTTGATGAATTGCTTGTATTGACCGAAGGTGTTCGTAAGGTAGTCTTCTATGAATTGATTGTCCTGCGTTCGCTCGGGAATGGGCGCGTAGTTCACGATGACGTCTCCGGCATCGTTGTCAACGGAGTACGTCGTTGCTTCTGGAGAGGGATCAACGACATGCTTCACAAGATTCACCGTAGAGATGTGTTTTGAGCTGAGCAGATATCTGAAAGCTTCCTTCTCCTGCTTGCTCCCTACGGCATTCACAAATCCAAAGAATTTCTTCAGACCGATCTTGGACATAAAGAATCGGCCTCCCTTGATTCCAAATTCATATACTTCACTCTGGTAGGACCAGTAGTTTTTGCAGCGCTCTACAAGAGGCCTCTCCAACATCCAATAAGTCTTCCCACATGCAGAGCAATGGATGAATGGTTCACCAGTTCCTTTTTTCCGATCTACAAAAGCTGACGGCGACGCATCATCGTGAAAGGGACAGTAAATCGGAGTCTTCTGTTGCAGGAGGACCGCAGAGGTCTCCTCATCGTGGCCAGTGGTGACGAGCAGACTATCATCCCAGGCATCCTTTATCTGGCTCCCCAGATTGACATCGGGATCATAGTCAACACCATTCCATCTGCTCGAGTAGTGGCTGCCCGCTGGTGAGTAGTAGAAGAACCGTGCTGCATCCATAGCATTGGGATCCATCGAAGGAAATAGTGAATCACGTAACTCACGAATGACCCTTTTGTAGTCCTTTGCCGAAAGAATCTTGCGTTGAAAAGGGATGATTACACGAAACCGATGCGCTGCTGGAGTGTGACTTTTGCTAGTTATGAGCGCATAATTGAGATTGTGCTTGCCGAGAGTTGCTTCAGCGTTCTGGATTGTCAGGCCTGCATCGAAATCAAGCGGTGCTGCCGTTGCGAACGAGAAGTTCTCTACCCGGCGACGGTCACGCCAAGCAATGGAACTGTAGTTGTTGGAGGTTAGAACAGATTGAAGCGAGGTTACATCGAAGGACGCAGTTGAGAACCGCGTGTTTTGGGCTGCTACTAGGTTCTTATCTTTGACTGATAGAACAATTTGTTTCCTTGTGTTGTTGGACATAAGTTGCTTTCGGTTTGGTCAGACTAGAGTGTGAATGAACCACACTCTTCAGGTTGCGTATCGCATTACCATAAGCGGCGGGATTGATTAGGGCCGTCATATCGTAATATTTTCGTACCGCGTTTCTCGTCTGCTCCATATCCGGAAATTCAAAGGTCGTTCTGTAATTATCCTGCGAACTGTTCACCAGGTCAATGCCTGATGCTACCAGATAGGCTGAACAGTAGAAATCTTGTGTTTGGATCGTCTTCGTCATATGCTTGTTTTCTCGATTCGGTATTGCTTATTCAAGATGCTTTTCGTATCATAGCTTATGTGGCTTTCGTCACAAAGTTATTATACGAATAGTAATCGACAATTTCAAGTAGAAGGTGAATTACTTTATGAAACGCATGCCAAAGATGTATATCGACAACGAAGCCATCGCTGCGATTGTCCGTGAGGCAGTTAATAATGGCCACATGAGCTTGAGTGAGATCGCATCCCTTGCGGGCCTGAGCGTCACCACCCCTGCCCGGATTTACCACGGTACAAAGAACCAGGTACAGACCAAGACAGCACGTAGGATCGCTTCGGCTCTTGGTTACGAGGTACACACCTCCTCCTCCGGACTAGTAAGATTTGAGAAGCTGGACGAGAGAAGTGAGCGATCCAAGCTAACTGGAGCCCAGAAGGACAGGATCCTGAAGGCAGTCGAAAGGACGCTGAGGGAAGAGCTGGACAAGCTATAAACAAAAAAGGTGGCAAAGCTCATCACCTTGCCACCTCTAGGGACCTCGAATCGTCTCACCGCAACTAGCCGCTCCGAACAGTGGGGGCTGGCTCCAGATTATCGCCTTCCTTTGAAGCTGGAGCCAATTTGGCGCACTTCAGATACGAATCGAAAGCATCCTTAAGAACCTTATCCAGGAATTCGCCCGTCAGCTTCTGCCCCATCAGATACACTCCCATCCGGTAACTTACGTGAGACGAAGCGGGAAAAATGAGATAGCTTCCTATGAGTTCGGTCGAGTTCAGCGCGTTCAATCGGAACAGAACCCTCGTCTCGTCTTTTAGCTCAACGGGAATCGCCCCGCTGACTATAATAGTGACGATATCTTGACTGCGACTGTATGAGATTACAACCTCAGCCACATTGTTCTCATCACCGTAGTCAGGAATAACCACCGATGACTCGACTCGATCTGTGAATGGGATGTTTCTCGCTAGCAGGTACTCCTTCACATGATCGATAGCGACTATCCCCACGTGATTGTCGTTCTTCATGATATCACCTCCTCGGACTGCAGGCTCGATTCATCACCCACCCCGACGACGATGTCCTTCCGCTCGTATTCCCTCCAGATGTTGCGGAGAACAGCCATCTTGACGGGCTCAAAGCGGCTGATACTGCTCCACAATGCCGGCTTGTGCTCCTGCAGCAGATCGCCCAGCACCTTTTCGAACTTGTCCCAATCTGAACCTAACACGATGGTCTGGATTGGATCTGCGGAGCCACTGCCCGTTGCAGCGACCCACATTTCGGTGTGAACGCTCGCACGGACATCTGCCGTGAACGACGGTACACGGGACATCAACCGCCTCATAGCTCTGTGATCGGCGAGCCTCCGACCAGCTATCTTGTTATTGTTGTGCAACGCACTGCGGAGCGACCGAGCATAGACCCGGTACTGATCCCGTGCCTGCTCCAACTCGAACTCGACGTCCAGAATTGACCGTCGCACATCCCGGCGTTCTGCCAGGGTGAGCTTCAAGATCTTGCTGTCCAACTTGGCGTGTAGGACTTCAAGATCCCGTTCACGGGTGGCAATACGTTTATCTGCCCCCTGCATCTTGCGACGCAAGGCCACAACACGAGCTGAGGGAATGAGACGGACTGTGTTCTGTACGTCCGTATTGTTGTTAGATTGTCCGCCGTTAGCCGGTGATCCTGTTTTTGTTTTTGAAGAGTGCATTGTGTAGCTCCTTTCTTGTTGCTTTGCCGAGAGAACCAGCTCACTCTCAGCGATTGTTTTGGTTTGGTTGCTGGTTGTGCTGCATGTTCTGTTACTGCTCTCGATAGATCAGATTGGATTTGTGATTGCGGAGACGAGGAGCCCGCAGCTGAGGCGATTCTGCATATTCTGCATTGCCCCATGTCTTCTTGGTCCCTGTGTTGAATACAATCAACTTCAAAGACACACTTTCGTCTTCTGCAGGTAGAATTACTTCAACTGGTTGTTCAACCGAACTTGAACCCACTTCCCATGGCCTCCTGAGAGTTTCACGGGCATCCTCCATTTTTATGTATTCATGTTGGTGTTTCAGGCGATACGTTATTTGTTCCTGTATCTCCTTTTCCTCGTCCGCACGAATTTCCTCTATGATATCCCCTCCGTCTGGGTGCTCGTTCAGAAACACGGGCTTGCCTTTGTCGTCGACGAATGTGATGATGTCGAGCAATTCCGCCCAAGCAATCTGGGATGGTGAGTCGTTCGAGGTGTGTACAATGATTCCAGAGTCCGAGACTTCAATAGAAGTCACCGGAACCGTCAGGTACAGGTCCGTCTTCTGGAACCTGGTATAAACTGGAAGCTGGATCGAGCTGGAAGTGAGAATCTGGCTAAGGCTGATGGCCTTCGACTGGCAACTGGTGAACTGGTTCATAACGACCTCTCTTATCTGGGTGAGTCATACCGGGCTCTATTGCCCTCATAAGTAGGTCTATTATTCAGGGGGGGAAGCAGGAGGCTATTCGATGGGCCAAAACAAACAAAAAACGCCAACCGGGAGGCTGGCGTTCTATTCACGACCTATTCAGGGAAATTTCTTATTTGTAGCTCAGCGCCACGATGCAAACAATGAGCTGTTCCTTATTCATCTTTTGCAGTCGTGACGGATCAAAATCTGGCGCCGATCTTTGGGCAATAGACACTAGTTCGGCCATCTCTTTCTCAATTAGAGTTTCTTCCAGTTCAGCCATCGTTGGGATTGATTCAGGTTGTGCGAGCAGAGTTGATTTCTTCTTCTTTTCCTCTGGTCTTTTTTCCAATTGACCCCTCTCCAATACGTGTGGATCATATGACAATTCCTTGTCTTTGCGCCGCTGGAATTTGAGCACTGTGTCCTTCTTGGCAGCAATCGAATGAAGATGGAAAAGGACATTCTTGGTCTCTTCGATCTTGCTCAAAGATGCTTCTGCATCGGCTTGAATCTGTGTCCAGAACTCGGGTTCGTTATGCCACCTGCTCCAAGTTGATTGCCCGATGCCGTAGTGCTTTGCCATTTCAGATTGAGACGGCGTCGGATTGGATTCTTTGATGACGTATTGAACAAACATTTTTGACAGCTCTGCTGTCGTATACTCTTTCTTTTCAGGCAACAGGGCGCGCTGTGGAGGAGTTTGATAGACGGCCTGGTACATCCGTCCAAACACGTCCAACGATTTTTGGATGTTGTCCAGCTTGTTATGAAGATCTTGCATTGCTTGGGGACTGTCTTGTAGGATATCAACCGCCCTCAAAACTTTGTCATATAGAACCGAAAGCTCTTGAAAGGCGAGATCGTTGTTCTCTCTTATTTCCTGTTCCGACAGCCCTTTCATTTTTGATAACGTGATTCTGGAACCCTCCAAAGCTCTTTGGAGATATCCGAAGAGAATCGGCTTGAGAATTCCTGTACCTTTTGGGAAGTACTTTGCCAACTTACCCAAACCATCTTTCAGGACGGGTGCCAACCTTTTCAGGTTTGAACCTTCTACAGTGAAGATAGTTATTGGGATTTCCGGTCTAGCTTCTTGTTTGCCCATAGTGTTTTCCGACATAAATGAGAAGGTTTACAATCGCTAGCCCAATTCTTCGCGAAACAGATCCGATGTTGTTTGGTGTGGAGAAATCAACCGTAGACAATTCAAACTCAAGCCACCCGGGTTACATTCACGGAATACCACTGCCCCACGGTCAGCTTATCATCTCGAATCTCCATTTTCGCACAGCTGAGACAGACATGTCGATTCAGCGGATCACCCAGCCATTCAAGAACCATCCTACCGTTGATCTCGGCATCCGAATGTGTCTTGAAAAGGAAAGCTTCATCGACATTCGCCGACCACTTGATGGAGTTGCGATCCCAGAACTCGAAATGCGTCAGGTATTCGTTGGTGTCGGTGCGGTGAAGGATGGTGTATGTGGATGAAATGTGGTGCATTCTGGTCGAATTTTCTCAGATGAATTACTTCTGCCCGAACTCAGCGTTGGGCATGTTGGGCGATACGCCCAATGGCAACAACTGGACACCGCACGAAGCTAACATCCCGGCTCAGCGGTCAGGCCTTTGATTAAACCCACCCAACGCCGGCGGTAGGTGTAGAGCGCTACCGCGACGCCGAGCTGGCTGACCGGCACATAATCATTATTCGCCGAATTCTCCCGTTATCCTGTAGGTTTAGCTCTAGTTTCACTGAACATGGCGATGCTGGCTGCGATCCGTTCTTCCTTCCCACTCGCCAACTCATGCTCCCAGATTCGAACAACGCGCCAACCGGACCTTCGCAACGTCTGATTTACACGGCGGTCACGCGCCCGATTGGCCGAGAGCTTTTTTCTCCAGAAGGCGCGGTTGTTCGCTGGAGTGTTGAAGTGCTTAGGGCAGCAATGCCAAAAACAGCCGTCAACAAATAGTGCGAGACGCACGTGCCAAAACACAAAATCCGGTTTGCCGAACACTTTTTGGTTTCGGCGCCAGCCGGCGATGTGATGGCGGCGCAACAGCTTCATCAATGCGAGTTCGGTATCCTTATTGCCACGTCCGCGAATTCGGGACATGACCGCTGAGCGTTTGGCCTTGGTGAAGACGTCAGGCATATTCAGTCGTCTGAAATGGGGCTTTGATTTTCATCGAGTGCGTCCAGCCAGACCGAGTTGATCTTCTTTCCGTCGACGATTTTTCCGAGTGCCTTCAAAAAATTAACCAAATCCATGCCTGAAAAAAGCCGGACAGGATACTGATCTTCGCGGACCTCTTTTTGGGCATCTTGGGTGTAATATGAGGTTGTAACAAATATACCATACTCCCCCCGCTGCAAGCGAGCGACCAGCCGGGAAACCTCCTTGGGGCCAACTCCGTTCCCTTGATGATATTTTTTAGCCTCACCCTTGAACTCAATTTCATAATTCAATGGTTCGGGAATAATAAACCTGCCAAAAAAATCAAAGCCGCCGTCCCTGACATGCCGTGTTTCCCGGATATGATGTTGCAGGCCGGTATGATTGGCCATTTCCTGAAACAGTCGCCGGCAAAACCTTTCAAACTGGACTGGGCTCAAACTGCAAATCTGTTCGAGGATGCGAGCCTCATCGGAATCCTGCGGGGGCAATTGGTCGTCTCTTGTCCTGATCTTACCCATCCAAACAAAAAGTTTGTTGGTGTGGCCCTGCAAATATTGACGCCATACAATGGGACAATTCTGATCCATTTTTTCCGTTGCGTCCGCCAGTGCCCTCTGGTGAAGCCACTCTAAGGGCACTTCCTTGATATCGAGAATGGAAAGATGGCAACGAAAATTGATGATGGGGCGCCCCTTATCTTCAAACCAAGTCGTTTCCAAACGGTCCAGAACACAGAGACCATTAAACAGAACCCATCCTTTCTGGTTGCGTGAAAAATGCAGAATTGGCGGAAGTAGGTGCCGTTTCTGCTGGAGGTTCAGTAGATGGATTTGATTAAGTATTTTGTTTCCGCTGAAATTGAGATGAGTTCGCTCGCGGTCATTTGGATCAAATTTGGCATCGCCCCAATAAATAATACTGCCTGAATTGTAATCCACAACATCCTCCCAAGGGTTGTGGAATTGTTGCGAAATATTGGTGGTGGTGATGACTAGTGAGGATGGCACTTTCAAACCGCCCAAGCTTTGCAGCAACATAGAAGACAAGAACTTTTTTGGACGGATCCCACCGGTAGTCCCAATGGTGCTGCCGTTGGTGTCTAGCCAGTTGATGAACTCATCTTCGGGGACGCGTTTGGTCAAGTCACGATAAGAATGCCCTACCCGATATGATTTCATAAGATGTCCATCAAAATAAACCAGCAACGATTTCGGCAATCTGTTTTGCGAGCAAGGGCGGGACGGCGTTGCCAACCTGGTGATATTGTTCAGTCCGCGGGCCTTCAAAAAAGTAGTTGTCAGGGAAGGTTTGCAGACGCGCCGCTTCGCGGACGGTCAGGCTGCGACACTGCGATGGGTCGTAGTGAATGTAATAGTGGCCGTCCTTGGAAATGTGTGACACCACCGTTGTCGATGGGCGGTCGGCAAGCTGGACGCGAAAACGGTCATTGAACTTGGTCGTTTTCAGCGCCTCATCCACATTCTCGTGATCTGGAAGTAAACTGGCCGGTAAATCCTGTAGCAAGGGTGAGCGCGGCGGGTCGGAGACGGCGGCGAATACAGCCGCAAAAAAGTAGCGACGCAAATCCCCCTCAATGTGGCCACGCGTTTCGTGATTACAGACTCCGCCCAAGCGCCGGTCAACATACCAACGCTCATGCCGTTCGGGATTCGTCTGGCAGGGGACAAAAGAACTGCCGACGGAAAGGTTGGGACGAATGCGGCGCAATCTATGCTCCAAAGCTACACGGATCACTCTGGCCTGATTTGATTTGTCGCTCCATCGCAGATTCTCTAGGGACCGAATTGCTGCAGCCCACGATTCCGGGGCATCTTTTGACGACAGCCGGCTTCGGAGTGGCGGCATATCTCCGATGACCTCTCTTACTGTGGTTGTGCGTGTGGATTTCAGAAGCCCGGGTTGAAATGCGGTATCGCCACGCACTCCGAGAATGATAACGCGATGCCGGGCTTGAGGTATTCCGTAATCCTCAGCCCGGACGACGAAATCCGAAGACTCGAAATCAACCGCGAGATCGCGCTTAACGACCAGAGAAAATAACGTATAGTGGAGATTTTTCCGACGGGATTGATTCCGCAGTTCAGGGAAAACCCGCAGAGGGTCTTGGAGATCGGCACGGATGAGTGGGAACATGGGTTGGTCACCGACCTGCGCGGACAACAGACCTTTCACGTTCTCCATGACAAAAACAGCCGGCTGATGCCGGGCGATGATTCGCAGATACTCTCGGTAGAGAAAGTGACGATGATCCCTCTCGAATTCAGCGCGCCCCTTCTCGCCAATCATACGGGAACGACCCACCAACGAGTAAGCTTGACACGGCGGGCCGCCAATCAGCAGCCAGTTGTCACGTTCCCGGCCAAGAGCCGAAGTAATCCGTGAGCTGACTTCCTTGGGATCGGTTTCCCCAAGTGTGGCTCGCCACGCATCTAAGCGCGCTGTGGTGAATTCACGTTTGAATCTTTTTTCGAGCTCATCAAATTCCATTTCTCCGCGAAGGTATTGATAATATGAGCACGGCACATTGGCGGGTTCGAACTGTCTGTAGAAGGATCGTAGCAGGAGGGTGCGGTGCGCCCACGGGTCCATCTCAATCGAAAGGCGGATCTTAAAAACCGGCTTTCCGTCGCGGCCACGCCAGCGGGAGAAACCCTCGCCAAGGCCGCCCGGCCCGGCAAAGAGGTCTATGACAGGGATGGGGAGTGGCATTTACTTTGCAATCGAGTGTGACATTTGGGAGACAGGCTTGCCCTTACTCATTGGATGCCCCGGTCGGCAATATCTTCTTCTCGAGCGGCCTCAGCGGCGATATGCGAAGCTGGAACGATGATCCGCGTGCTTTCGGATTTTCGGCGCACAGTGAAGCCGAGGTCGAATGGCAGATTGTTCGCAGGAAACAAGAGTTCGAAGCCAATTGAGACTGCTTGAGCTTCCGTCTCGCGAACTGGATAGAACAGGGCAATGCCGCGTTGTCGTTTCTGAAGTTGTTTGGTCGCTTCATTTAAGGAAACAAGCTGAATCTTCTGCTTATCCTTTTTCGAAACCAAGGATTCAGCAATGGCGTGATGAGACGACTCGCCAAATATCCCGAACCGCCGCTCTCCAACCCGGTGGCGTTCTTTAACGGTGAACTCGCCAAAGGGGTTCAGCGCAAGCTTTGGTCCGAACGAGATCTTGCGTTGTGGAAACAGGAGCAGCCAAGAGGTGATATCGTGTTTCTGGTTCTGAAGGAATTCAATCTGGAGATTGACGTCAGTAGGACGCTCTGGGTATTTGTATTCTGATTCAAGCCAGCGGTAGTCATGTAGAAAAGAAATCAATTGTGCATTAGACACTTCAAAGACAAGACAATCAGCGAGCGCAGTTTTCCCGTCTCCGAAGGTTCCACCCAGAGCACGCCGCCCCATGGTTGATCCTGTACCGAGGAGTTTCTGTAACGCCCGAAGGTTTTCCTTCAGAGAAGCTGCTTTCGCAGCCGTAAGCGTGAGAGTTGACCACCGGCCCCCAAAATTCTTCCGGTCAAGTTTCGAGTTAAACATCTTGTTCCGAGCCGTGGGAGGCAAATCGCCCGAGATGGCAATCAACGGTGGAATCTGACGAGGTGTGATCTTCGGTGCGCCGGGCCGTCTAACATAGCGTTTGATCTCCTCGCGGAAGCTCTCCTCCATGCGGCAAACCTCCTTGAAAAGCGCAACCAAATCGAGAGACTTGTCCCTACCCTCCTGAACTCCGAGGAACACACGGACCAAATCGCGATAGCCCGGACGGAATCCAAACCACCGACCCATCTGCATCAGTGTATCCGCCGTGTTGGCAACGCGCCGGTAGTAACTTACCGTGAGACCCTCGACCGTGTAACCGCGCGAGAGCTTGTTACCGCCGACAACTATTTTCCATACCGGACCGTGGCTAAAATCTGGCGCTTCATCCTTGTCGCTGTTCACGACTCTGACGAAATGCGAGTCGCGGGTGATTTTTTGCACCGAGACGGCAAGGTGTGGTTTTAGTTCATTGAACGAAGTGGGAACAAGTTCGTCCTTCCCTTGAATCTTGCAGACTGGAAGAAAATCCGATTCCCACAACTTCCTGAGTTCGTTGAGGCCATCTGGGCTGTTGAAGGCACACTCATCCCAAAGCTCGAGAATCCGTTCTGCCAGGGACGCATGCACACCTTTGCGGGATGAGGTGTGAATGAGCATGGTGTGGTGCTTCAGGGACTCGGGCTTGTAACGAGTGGTGTCCTTGTTCAGGCGGTAAAGTTTCACCGCGCCAGCGAGCACATAGCTGCGAAGCGCCTGTTTCAAATCCTCGTCGTCGTCTGCTTGTGGGGTCTCCACGCGCCGGATGAACGCCAGTTCCGGCTGGGAAAAATCATTCTTCTTCAGATCATGATAGTCAACGAATGGGTCAAAGAAATCAGAAATCCCCATGTAACCGACCGGGCGATCCAAAGAAATGATGAAGTCTTTCGGGAAAAGGTCCTCGGGGTCATCTGGATTCACCAACGCATTCGCATAGGGGGTGGCACTGTAGCCCACATACTGGCCGCGGCGCAGCAGGTTCAATAAGCGGATGATGCCCTTGTTTGTCGCCGTCCTTTCCCTGCCGACCTTCGCCTTTTTTGGGTCGACTGTGTTCAATCCCGCTTGGTCTGATTCATCATCGATCACGAGCGTTGGAATTTCAGCGAGGCGTGTTTTCAACTTGCCCAAGTCGCCCGCAAGCTTCCCCAGAACCGAGCTGTTTTTCTTCACTACCAAGAGCTTCACGGGGAGAAGGTGCAGGTTTTCAGGATGATGCAGTGGCAGATGCCTGTAACGTTTTTCATACTCAAGGTTGTCAATGGCGGCCTTGAGTCCCCTGAAATCAATATCGGGACGCGTCAACCGCTGCCATGTGTAGTGGCCAAGATCGGGCGGGTACGCCCCGTGCTCAAGAAACTCATCCCAGTCAGCCGGACGTTGATTCTGATAAGTGTCGTCGTTGTGGAGCAATTCCTTGCCCAAGAGTTCTTTATCGAATCGTCGCTGAGTCTGGTTGCGCAAAATGTTCCAGGTGCCAGCCAACACAATAATAAGGCGATAGCCGACGTCCGCGGCTCGCGCCACCAAACCCGCAAAGTTGGCCGTTTTGCCGCTTTGGACGTAGCCCATGACCAGCCCCCGCGACGAATACATGCCCTTCGATTCTGGATTCGACAGGCATTCAAGTATGCTTCGCGTGCTGTTATCGAGATTCAGCAAAGACACGTCGCCCCAACCGCGCCGCTCCCGGAGATACTTGGTGTATGTGCGCCAATAATAGTCACGCACCCCGACCGACGGGGAATACCAGTCAGCGTGTTCTTCAGCGATGATTAGCGGCTCTTCCAGTGGGTAGTAAGGCAAAAGAGCATCAATGCGTATGATAAGATCTTTGTCCGATTTCAACAGTATGTGGATAAGCGCTCGCCGCGTCGAAGAGTTTCGGACAGTTTGCCCCACCCACTCCCCATCCTTCGCGTTATCCCAAGAATGCAACAGATTTGAAAATCTAATCCGTGTGGGGTCATTCGGGTCAGGCGAGAGAATCACAGAAAGCATCTTTTGAATTTCCCGCGCGTCAGCTGATTCGAAGTCCGGGCCGGGCTTTCGAAGATAGTCAACCAAAGCGCGTGGGCGATCTGTCATCGCGCCAAGCGCCGCATTGATTCTGTCGACGTGATTTTTCATGTGTGTATTCCAGTTACGAGAGAACGGCGGCAGCGAATTGCGGACTGCCATCCTCCTTTTCGAGGCCCTCAAGGTTCACGGCATATTGCATTGATTCGATTCGCTGAGAGAGCGACCCGATGGCCTTCTGTATCACAGGCCGGGTCAACGCCGGAAACTTGTTGTCCACAGGGATGATGGCAAGAGCACGGCGAAAAGAATATTTACGACCGTAGTGGGCGAGGTCGGTCTTGCGCAGGCCGGCTTTCTCCAATTTTTCGAAAAATCGTTTCTTCCGGGCTGCATTGGCAGTGAAAAGTCGCTCGACGTCGCGCACTTTGCCGGCGAGCGAAAAGCTCGAAGAGTCGCCAGGCGGGCCGAGTATGACAGACAGAAGGAAAAGCGAGCAATCCTTGGACGCAACCAACTGTTCGGCACCATGGATGATATGCACCCGCTTCGGGGCAACGGTCGTCTTCACCTCAAATTCGCGCGTGTCAACGCGGAAGTCATGCGGCTCGGCATCCGGACCGACCCAACAATCCAGCATTTGAATTCCCTTCGAAGCAGTCAGCCGCTCTAAGAACAAGAGCTCCCCGAGCAATCCTATCTGGCGTTCAACCCCAAGAACCAAGCGCTCTGCAAGCAATTCGGCGAAACACTGCAATTCGGCAGTCACAGCATCCAGCGCTGAGACCTCGCCTGACAACATCTTCTCCGTCACTGCGACTGCGAAGTGGTAGAACTGCCTTCTCAACGATTTCGATGTGGTGGCAATTTCGAGGAAGTTTCGGGTGCCAACTTTTACGACATCGAGGTCGACAAAAGACAGCTTCAGCAATTCAGGCGATAGGGTCGTGTCCGAAGCTGTTTCAAGCCATAGGCCAACGCGCCTCCCTTGGCCATCCCAGAAGAAATCCACTCTCGGGGAATTGGAGACTTTGTGAGTTCGCTGCTCTCCTTCAACGATGATGGTTGCGCAGAAATTCTGCCAGGATATGTATGCCGGCTTCTTCATGCTATCCAATGCTCCGCTCGTACTTCACGGCATAGGCAAGAATGCGGTTTGCCTGCTCTATCCGTTCGCGGACCTTAGCGCTGATGCGCTGAGAATACAACACATCACGAAGGACAAGGAAAAGCAAGCACTTCACGACGGGAATGTCCGTCGAGGAGCCGTCGAGACCATGTAAAAGCTGGCGGCGATATAGTTTGTTCATCCGAAGCATATCGCTGTCACGATCCAATTCAAAAAACGAATTCGGGTCCAGATTCGTCCAAGCGAAGCGGAGCTTTCGGTATCGCTTCGTGCCATCAATTCTAAGCTCCTTGAGGAGAAAATCACAGAGATCGGCGGGCAGACCATCCACGGGAATCAAAGGCAGTTCGTCTTCCGTCACGGGTTTAGTTCGATATGTATCCTCGGCAAGGGACAGGTATTTCTTGAAATCAATCCCAGAGGCGGTTTTTGATCGCTGGATGGCTTTCACGAGATCCGGAGGCAACTGGATTTCAACCTTCTTTACGTCGAGGCTGACATCGACGTCGAAATCCGGATGCATGTCTATTTCGAGACGTGCAAGCGAGCGATGGGGCTCGGCTTCGCGCATTCCGTTCCAACCGCCGCCCTGAATCAGCCGGTTGTTCCGATAAAAATAGAACCCCTGACGACTGTTGGCACCACCTGGGAGTGCATATTCCGCCACCGAGGAGTTCGGCGGCCAGATGTGGCCAACAATCTTGATGCGATTTTCATATCCGTCAGCGGTAACCAATTCAGCCGGGAATCCCTTGAGTCCCGTAGCGTTGTATCCAAATGGGTTCAAGGGCTCCAAGGGAAGGGGCAGTCCCTCAAGGCTTGAGTCTCCATCAAAAATATCGATCTCCATATTGACCAAGCGCGGACTACCTGCAAGAAATCGGTGGAAGGCCAAGGAGAGGTATTCCTTGAGCCGGCGCATCAATTTTTGCACATGTTCGTTTGAGTCGGAATGATTTTGACCTACGCGATAAAGATTTGACCACCACACCACCGTCCCCGATTTTTTCCAAGGCCGGTCGGGCACAAGCGACTTGAGCATCTTGCGACATTCGGAGGGATCGAGGATGGTTGACATGAATCCCGAGGAAATGCCTTCCTCGAGCCATCCCCGGCCCGAGGTGGTGGAGCCATTGTAGCTGACCACCCTGAGTTCCTTTGCCTGACTCAGAGAGGCGAGTTTCAGCCCAAGGCCAAATTTGCCAAGCCTGTCCAATTCCTGAGCAACGTCCGCACCGAAGCGCATGGCCTCCTTCAGGGTGGCAGGACTCATTCCAGTGCCGTCGTCTAGGATAGCAAGGTCCAGCGATTTGTTTTTTCGGAGAATGAACCGAACGAGAACATGTCGTGCTTTGGCGTCAATTGAATTATCAATGATGTCGGCAACTGCAGCCTCGAAGCTATATCCGATTGAGCGCAGGGCCTTGTCGAGTCGCTCGAAATTCGGCGACAGGCGTTCAGTTCTACTCATGGATTGAGTGCTCGTTATCTAGTGTTTTTGCCCTCATCGCGCCGTTGACAGATAGGTCTGGGCAGGGGTTTCACGTCGAACAATTGTGGTTTCGACTTCTTGCATCAAGTCGGCGACATCTGAATTAATTAATGTATGTTGATTCCTCGTTATCGACAAGTCTTTATCGCTTTGGGCCTTTTGCGTAAACTAGACCAGAAAAGCACTCCGACTTTCACATCTATCCTGATAGAAAGACGATGCAAGACTGAATACTTCATCATTTCAGCCGAGATAACTGGGAAAAATCGATCCGTTGAGTGCACCAACGAGGCACATTCATCGATGCTGAGAGGGGCGTGAGTCAAATTTATGCGAAATGATCGGCTGATTCAACACAAACCGTAATTCTTAGTCGAGCAATTGTGGGCAATTTGGAGAGTTATCCACTGTTCGTGTCCCAATTGCTCAAGATTCTCGGTCGGACATCGGTTCTCTTTGATTCAACCAGCTAACTTGAAATGACTTAGGTCGTATACACTTTTGTCACACATCCGGTATACTCTTCTGACACATCTGTCATACATTTGCCATCCTTTTCGATGCGTCCGGGACACTTCTGCCACACATTTGCCATCCTATACGACACCTCGACCTCATATAACCGCAATTCTTCCCAAACAAAAAATAGTGAAAACACCTTATTCGGGTCAGACGGTACTATCCCGCCAATAGGGTCCAAATTCCAAAACCAAAAAAAATCTTGGGATTCACTTCTCCCCATACGAAATCCGCGGTCATCCTGGTCCGTTTGATCTGCTTCCCGGTCTATGTCGTAGTACCTCCGCCGATAGGATCTGATGTAACACTGCTTCCCGTTGAGGCTCATTCTCTGGGAAAACGGGTCCCCTATTTTTCTGGTATAAGAAGGTGTGGATGTTCACATCACTAACCCGAAAGGAGTTCTATGGACAGTGCACTTTATTCAACGATGATCCGCTTGGGTCGAACGACATACTTCGTCGACCTGAAAGAAGCAAAGAACGGCAACAAGTATCTCTCGATAACGGAGTCGAAGATCAACGGAGACCAGAAACAGAAGATGACAATCCGGGTGTTCGGAGAAAGCATCGAAGAGTTTCGCAAAGCGGTGAATGATGCAGTAGCCGCAATCACGCAGTAGCCGGCTTACACAAGAAAGGAAACAGCAATGGCACACAATCTCAACATCGGCAGATCGGGCCAAGCCAGTATGTTTTATTTTGGGGAAACTCCTTGGCATCGTCTGGGCCGAAAATTGGCAAACCCTGCCACAGCTGCTCAAGCAATCGAAGCAGCGGGACTCGACTACCAGGTGGTCAAGCGACCACTGTTCACAAAGATCAGTCGGCAGAGCGTTTTGGTTCCGGATCATTTCGCAACCGTCAGATCGGACACAGGTACAGTCCTAGGAGTCGTTGGCTCACGCTACGAGCCTGTTCAGAATCGCGATGCATTCGGTTTCTTCGATCCATTGGTTGACCGTGATGAAGCGATCTACCACACGGGAGGAGTTCTGGGTAAGGGCGAGAAGATCTGGTTGCTCGCAAAGCTGCCTGGCTACATCCGAGTCGGCAAGTCGAATGATCTGATCGAGAAATACCTGCTGCTCTACAACTCTCACGACGGCAGCTCGCACATCCGAATCAAGTTGACCCCTATCAGGGTCGTATGCAACAACACGCTGTCTGTTGCTCTTTCAGGCACTGAACAGGAAGTGAAGATTAAGCACACTGCAACAGCTCCTGCAAAGCTGGAGGAAGCGCACAAGCTGCTGGGGCTCACGAATCATCTCTATCAACAACTGGATTTCGTGTTCAATCGTTTTGCATTGCGCAAGATGACGGACCGTGAACTGATCCAGTATGTGAGAACGCTGATCCCAGACAATCCGGAAGCAGAGAGCAACACCCGGACTGAGAACCTTCGCAAGAAGATCCTCGATATTCACGCAACACAGCGAGATGCGACGATGCACAAGGGTAATCTGTTTGGCGCATACAACGCCGTCACTGAACTTGTGGATCACGTCAGCACAACCGAAGATCCGAGCAAACGGCTGAAAAGTATGTGGTTCGGGTCGGGCGAAAAGCTGAAGCAGCGGGCGTTTTCTCTTGCCGAAGAGTACCTCAAGAACTAACCCACCATTTTCCATTCAATTCGAAGCGCTCCCCCATTCAGCTTGGGCTTTGCAGGCTCGGCCTTGCATTGTCTTTAGGACGTTGGGGCGTTTCCCTATCTGGAGCCGCCAAAGTCACACTCATAACCTCAAACTCTAGGGGTGATGATCGGCGGCGGCTTCTTTCTATTTCACTAGGAGATAAATATGAACATCAACTGGAAAAGAATCTGGCGGGCGATTAGGATTATCTTCGCGACGCTCTCTAGCGGACTCAAAACATGGAGGGTTCCGTGAAACATATCAAATTCGTGTATGCGATTCTCTGCAGCGTTCTTGCTGCGTTGGAATCGATCATTGCGTGGAGGAGACACAAATGACTTCGTTCATGGATGAGTTGTTGGCTGAGGTCGAAGAGAAGGAACAAAAGGTAAAGATCGAGCTGGACCGCCTGAAAGCAGATCAGTTGTTGATGGCTGTGGCGAAACTTGAGTCCCAAATGGACGATGTGAACACACTTGCTGATGACGAAATCAAATTGATCGAGCAGTATCGCAAATCGGAGATCGAGCGATTGGACAAAAAGCGGTCATGGCTTCTCTTCAACGTTGAGAGCTTCTGGCGCGTGCAATCCGAACAGACCGGTGAAAAGACCCTTCGGTTGCCACACGGTACGCTCACACTTCGCAAAGGGCGAGACAAGATCGAGATCGACAACTTGGCCATCTTTCTCAAGATCGCTCCTCGTAATGGGTGGCTACGAACCACGCCTGAGAAACACGAACCGGATCTGGCAGCAATTGCTGCACACATCAAACGCACTGGCGAGATTCCACTTGGGACCAAACTGATCCCTGCAGGAGTCAATTTCTCATATCAACTCAACAACAATGGAGGTCCGTCAAATGGGACAGAATAACGGAAATGGCAACAACCCACCGAAGGTTGAGCTTGAGCTGAACCAAGAAGCCCGGTTCAAGATTCTCAAACCTGTCTACGCAGGTCAGAGCAGCTACGGAAAGTTCTATCTGTATTCAGTGCAGGATCTGGGGAGTGGAGAAATCCGAAGCCTGTTTGCGACTGAGGAGATACACTCGATCATCGAGGAGAAACAGCTCGGGGTTGGCAGTGAGTTTCTTCTCAAGCGTGTGGCAAATGGCAAGAAGGGAAGTTCGAAACTGGAGCTTTCGATTCTTGAGAAATCATCTGAGCCGCATTTGACACCATCAGGTGATAATCTCAAGGAGCTTCTCTTCCAGTCCATTCGCGATGCGGTCGAAGTCGTGAGAGATTCTGGGGTTCAGTTTTCGAATGAGGAGATTTCAAAGCTAAGCGTCACGATTTTCATACAGCGCTCCCGCCTCGCTTGATATTCGATCCACCAATTCCTACCTTGTTTTCGGCTGACTTAGGTTACATTTCAAAGTATCAGATGATACTCTCGTACGCATCTTCGGGCAACTCTACCCATTTGGGTTCTGTTGCCCCTGGTGCTTTGCGTACGAGATGACGCCTAAGTCAGCCGACTTGGAGTTGCCTTGGAAACTTAGCCCAGGGGTTTTTGTTGGGTGGTCGGCAACTGGAGAGATTTTCGTGAACCTCTGGATTCCATCGATGATGGATGAAAGAGGTTTTTTTGTACCCGTTAGAACAGAGGAGTGAGCGTGAGAAGATGCCCCTGCTGCGCCGAAGAAATCCAAGATGCGGCAAACAATTGCGAATACTGTGGCTCGGATCTGAGCGATGTGCAGGTACGATCCAAAGGTGATGGGTCGAGCTTCGATGGGGGCAATATCATCCCAAAAGGAGTCGTATCGTTCGTCAAGCATTGGTATGCCATCATATTCGTCATGATGGTGCTCGCAGTCGGCGTGATCTTGAATATTCAGAAGGAAGAGGGACCACCAAGACGTAGCCAATCTGCAATGCTGTTCCCAAGCGATTATGAACCGGTGCTAAGTCTAGGAAAATCAGATCTCGTTGGATTCTTGGGCACCCCAACTCGAAGCCAGACTCAAGAGTTGAGCACAGTTCTGATCTACGAAAGAGCCTCTGGTTTTGACATGGTGAGCACCCAGGGGGACGGCAAGGTAACAGTAGTGAAAGTATACGCGTGTGTGTCAGAAGAAGCTTCAGTAGATCAGGCGAATCGTATGGTCAACAGCCTACTTGAACAAGGTTACACCAAATCGAGAGTGCAACCATATCAGAGCATACAGAATTTCGAGAAGGGCCTTATTAACGTCGGAGTCGGGTACATGCAAACAGACGCGGGTAGTTGGCGTGTCCTCGGAACGCTTACAACGAAGAAGTAAAATCAACCGACTGATAAATCACGAAGCAACAAGAAAGGTAGTTGAGAAATGAAGAAATGCCCCTACTGCGCCGAAGAAATCCAAGATGAGGCCATACTCTGTCGGTATTGTCATGTTGATTTGAGATCGAAGCAATCAGTTGAGCGCGGTCAACACGGGGGATACGGTGATGCGGGCACGAAGTCTGATGCGCCTAGTCAAGGATCCGCTCTGATTGAGGTAATCCAGACCACCACGAGATCATTAAGATTCATGTTCATTGGTGGCTTTGTATGGATAAGTTTGTGCTTCTATTTGGGCAACCTATTCCGTGAGCAAGGAAATAATGATGCTAAAGGCTTGACTCTAGTTTTGGCATTTCTTTATGCAGTTATTTATCCGATAGTTGGCATCACACAAACAAAGAAGGCGATAGCCAAAAGTGAGGCCATCAAGCCATTGAAATACCTGAGAATTACACTCATCATCAGCCTTGCATGGTATCTCTTTTGTTTCATTCTAGGCGTTACAACTGGGAAGACTCAACTCGGGTTTGGTATGGTCCTGTTTTCTGCATGGGTGTTGTCATTTGGGGGCATAATCCAAACCACATCATTTCGGAAGGCTAGCTAATCAGACCGAGAATTGGTCTCATCAGCATGAAGCCCGGTCGATATTGGCCGGGCATTTTCTTGAACGACAGCCGATCGCACTACTCTTCGATCTGCGACGACGGCCATATACTGAACGCACTAGTTATAGCCCTGTTTGTGGGAAAGCTAGGAACTCTTGAGCAGTTTCCATTTGTGATATTCAATGTGTACATTCACCGGAGGTAGTGTTATGTCACAGAATGTCAAAATCGTAAATGCGAGCGCGTTGTTCAAACAGCTCGTCGTAACGCTTGGCAAGGACGACGTCAACAACCTTCTTTTCAATTGGAAAGAATCGGAATTGGGCGCCGACCAAACGACAATCCTCTCTAACCCATTTCGGCGAAATGCCTCGCGTGGCAAGGGTCCGACTATAAAGCACAGCAAGACAGAATTCATCAGTTGGCTCTTGAGTAATGCCCCATTCGACACAGAAGTCTATGGAGTTGAAATATTGTCGGATGGAGAATGGGTAGATCTCATTGCCAAGGCCAGAGATTGCCTGGAAAATAAGAAACCATAAGGGATATCCGCAAGGTCCTATTTCCACATAGGAGTTGCCAGGAGCGCATCATGGACATCGAGAAAATCTTCAAGGCAGTAAGGGATGAACCAGACCAGTACACTTTACTAGTCGTGGCCGCAGCCATCGAGGAACAGGGCTATGAAGTGACTGTCAATGAAAAATATGTTGGGGTGCAAGCACTCAGGTTCGCCGAAGAGAATGGAGATCTGGATAATCTACCGATGCGGAACGGCGTCCTCATTCACGTGCAAAAGGGGAGCGAGCGGCAAGGCTTCCGCCTTCACTTCTTGGATCTTGACGCAATTTGCTTCACAGATGTTGACACTCCGCCCGTGATCTACAACCCAGAATTCACAACAGGATTCTACAAATCCGGTGCAACCAATTGATGCGCGAGGAGAAGCGGATCTTCTTCCTCTGACCCTAGTCGCAATACCATTTTTCGCGCTAACGCGAGAACTTGACCAATCCTTTCGAGATCGTCCAAAGTGGAAGTTGTATTGAGATACTCAAATATATCGATGTTGGTGTTTTACCCCTAACCGCATTCAACTTCGGAAGTTCGAAAAGGAGCTAGTTGTTGTGAAACAGGAACTTGTATTCAAACCGAGAGCCAGACTGCTGCTTCAACTTGGGGATCAGTTAATCAAGAATCCAAGCATCGCCCTTTTGGAGCTTGCCAAGAATTCGTATGACGCAGATGCTAACTTCGTACAAATCACCATGTCAAAGGTATCAGATGACGCTGCGGGATCCATAGTCGTTGAGGACGATGGCATTGGAATGGATCCAGAGATCGTCAAGAATGTATGGATGGAACCGGGGAGCGACTACAAGACGCAGCTGTTTGCAAAGAGAATCCGTTCGCACAGGTTTGGAAGATTGCCACTTGGTGAAAAAGGGATTGGCAGATTTGGAGCGCATAAGCTTGGGAACGTAATAGAACTTGTCACTCGCCAGAAAGACTGTGATGAAGTGTACCTACAAATTGATTGGCGAACATTTGCGAAGGAAAAGTACTTGGACGATGTTCCTGTTTCCGTTTACACCCGGAAGCCCGAAGTGTTTATCGGCGACAAGACCGGCACCCGAATTACCATATCAAGTCTCCATGCGCCATGGACACGTGGAATGGTCAGGGACGTGTATCGTTCCACTAACGCCCTGTCCTCCCCATTTGATACTCCCGAGTCCTTTTTTGTGGTGTTTGATGTTGACGAAAAGGAGTGGATAAAGGGACTGATGTCCTGGGATGAGGTATCTCAATATGCATTGTACAGATTCAACTGTAGGATGGAAGGGAAAGTGATCACATCTTTCAAATATGAATTCACTCCCTTCCCAGCAATGAAGAAGTTGAACGGAAGGTCGCTGGACGAGAAAGACAATGAAATCAAGAATCTGTTGAAGATGGTTGATGATGAGGACGAGGCGATCGACTTGTCCGCCTCCAAGATGGGTCCAGTGACTTTCGAAGGCGTAATTTTCGACAGAACTCCACGAGTCTTGTCTCTCGGCGTCCAAGACAAACGAGGCCTACGGGATTATCTAAATGCAAACGGGGGTATAAGAGTCTATAGAGACGGCATCAGGATAAACGAATACGGCGATCCAGGAAATGATTGGCTAAGTCTGGATATCCGCCGCGTGAACGTCCCGGTTAAGAGAATCAGTAATAACATAATCCTTGGAGCAATTAATCTATCACGAGAAGCCAGTGAAGACCTGATTGAGAAAACCAACCGGGAAGGATTTGTTGAGAATGAGGCCTACGAGACTTTTGTAAAGGCAATCCTCTACTCTCTGAACATCGTTGAGACGATGAGGAACGTCGACAAAGACAAGGTTAGAAAGTTCTATGGGACGGAATCGATCCCAGAACCTGTTGTCGCGAGCCTGGATGAACTTGAGAAGGTTATTGAGAGAAAGATCAAAGACGAGGATCTCAAACGGGAGGTCAAGAAGTATATTCACAAGATACAGAATGACTATAGAAGCATGACTGAGATACTTCTTAGAAGCGCCGGTGCGGGATTGAACCTAAGCATAGTAATACATGAAGTCGACAAAGTGATAAAGGAACTAATCATAGTCACACAGAACGACAAGCCTTCAAAACGAATCGTCGCCTTGGTCAAGCACCTATCACAGCTGCTAGAAGGATACGGACTGCTCATAAGGAACACCGGAAAAAAGAAAGTCGATCCTAAGTACTTGCTAAGCCAAGCACTTTTCAACGTTGAGTTCAGGCTTAAGGTTCACAAGATTCGTGCGCGCAGGGCTTTTGAGTACTTCCCAGGAATCGACAGGATCGAGTGTGCTGAGAACCTTGTGTTGGCGGCCCTTATGAACCTCATTGATAATTCGATATGGTGGCTTGAATACAGTGAAACAGAGGACAAAGAGATTTATTTTTCGATCTCGAAAGAATTACACGGCTACACCACAATCATAGTTGCAGATAACGGCCCCGGATTCTCCATGCCAACCGAAGAATTGGCAAAACCATTTGTTTCGACGAAGCCCTATGGAATGGGACTCGGTCTGCATTTGTCCAGGGAGATAATGGAAGCCCACGGAGGCCTTCTGATCTTCCCTGACCAAGGAGATTTTGATGTACCTCAGGAATTCAAAGACGGCGCGATGGTTTGTCTCGCTTTTAAGGATAGTGCTTAGCCTAGTTGTGGATGTTGCACTAGGACTCCGAAAACTTATCGATCGAGAGCTTATGGTTACGCCCGGCAAAGAGACAAAAGATGCCGTTCAGGCTAAATTGACTCAGAAAGCGGCGACAACAGTTCACGAATCTTCGACGATGAATATTCCGATGAATGGTCGGGTGATCGTAATCGATGATAACATAACCGAGAGCCTTCCACTACTGAAAGTGCTTTCAAGAAATCACATCCCGTTCACATATTACAATGGAAGAATTGGAGAATTACCCGCCAAACCACTTTCGTGCACTAGATTGATTTTTCTTGACATCGAACTTGAGACAGCAGGGCAGAATGACATCACGAAAGTTTCAAAAGTCATCACTGTGATGGAGAGGCTCATACCACGGGACAATGGTCCATATTTCATTTTGGTCTGGGCTAAGGATGACCACCTGATCCAACTCTTGTCGGAACGCCTAACGCTGTCGGAGACACTTAAGCTATGCCTTCCTCTCGGAATCATCAGCTTAGAGAAAGCTATCTATTTCGATTCGAAGAGTGATGAGAAGGGGGGACTTGAATACGTTGAAAAAGGAAACGCGATTGAAAAGATTGAAGAAGCTTTGGATGAAAAACTGAAATCACTCGGAGTATTTCAAATCTTCATTATTTGGGAAAATCTGGTTCACAGATCTTCGGCCCGCATTGTGAATGGTTTCGCAATCCCTACTAGTCCAGCCAACGTCTGGAATGAAAACATGAGTGCCATCTTGCAGCGAATGGCCAAGGCAAGGCTTGGTTCCAACGTGGCTGATGCAGTCGCGCTGCTTAAGAACTCACTCGGCACTTTCAATGCATCTTTCGAAGACGTTTTGGAAGTCGAAACAAACCGAGCCTACTCGGCCATTGATTATCTACGAACGACGGATCTTTTATTTTCTCTGATTAAGGATAAAGATCTATATGCACTCGAGCTGAATGCCGATGACTTGTATACCTTGAAGAAGAACGGGAAGACTATAGGCAATGGAAAGAACTTACAAAAAGTAATAAACAATCTCACTGAACCCGACAAGGGATTCTGCATCCAGATGGTAGATCTGTATGAACAATCCGCTCAGCTGATAAATACCCGTCTTCATCTCGACACTGCTCCTTCGCAGG
The DNA here is from genome assembly GCA_026390595.1 of Ignavibacteriales bacterium. Lineage (NCBI taxonomy): Bacteria > Pseudomonadati > Ignavibacteriota > Ignavibacteria > Ignavibacteriales > Ignavibacteriales bacterium. The sequence continues at coordinate 33,793 of JAPLFQ010000010.1, read as the reverse complement.
AGCTTCTCCCAGGGAATGTATATGAGATCCCCCCGAAGAATGGAGACCATAAGAAAGAACTTCTTTCAAACTATTTTGCAAACCCAAACAACAAGAATCTCGATGACTATACTTTCATCGAATTGGAGGTCTCGCCGGTTTGCGACTACGCGCAGAACAAATGGTTGAAATCGAGAGTCATATCTGGGTTAATGTATCATAGCAGCGATAACCTCGACGCGAAAACGAGCGAGGCTTTCTACAGAGTTAAGCCTTCATTTCTAGTTGACGGCGTCTCGATCAGTATCATTTTGGACTTCAGACTCTTCAAATCGATAGATCTTGAAAAAGCTAGAGAGCGGTCAGTCAAAATCAGAATCAAATCGGAGCTTTTGGGGGATATTGTTGCGAAGCTTGCAAATCATGTCAATCGACCGGGCATCGTGTTTATTGAGTAATCTTTTCATGCCAAGGGGATATTCTTATTGAATTCGGATCCTTTTCCAACTCGGAGTTTCACGAAGAGTTGGAACTTCTATTACTAATAGCATTTGTTTCTCAATTCACCCCAATCACTCCGCGCGTTTGCAGGCCCGGCAGAATCTGCTGCCCGAGGTTGTGACAGACTGGCCCGCCACGGAGATAGAATTCGCACATCCAGCTAGTAAATCTGGTACAGGATTTCCTTTCCCCATGCGCTTACTACCCGCTTCGCGCATCCTTCCATTCTGACCTTATGCCGTTCCTGGACCGCCAAGAAGAACAAGACATTCGATGTTTTGAATGCGATTACGCCTTTTGCCCCTATGTTCTTTTGTAACTCCGAGGTGAGCCTTGCTATGAAAGGCTCCCTCAATGCGAACTGAGGAAAGTGCTGATACACAAGGAGCGAATGGCCGGCATCGTATGCTGCTTTCAGCTCGTCCCAATAGACATACTTCGAAGACCCCTTCCGCCCGACTGGCTTACTGTTAACCTCGAAACCAATATCCGGATCAAAAAATATCAGGTCCAGGTTTTGGGAGAAACCTCCCAGAACGTTTTCGAAGTATTTCTTACGCTCCATGCGATCGTCTGTCAGAATCTCATTGAAGTAGATTGCGTTCGACACGATTTGGCTTCGGGATATGTCCCCAACACCACGAGCACGGACTGGATCCATTTGTTGGACCAGAAAATCAAACAGGTCTGGATCATAGTGGCGCCATTTCCTGGGGTCCTTAAGATATTTCGTCTTCGACCCATGCGTTCCGCCATCGTCTTGGGTCAGCATCCAGCACACACCTGTTCTCATCCTGCCTTCATCGGATAAGATCCTCAGTAGGCCGTACTTTTTGTAGTCGTTGATGTCGCCGAAGTATTGGTTTTTCATTTATTGTGGTGCAGCAGGCTGAAAGATCGTTCTGGCGACGCGGTCATTCTGAAGCGAGCAGAATTGGCTGGGATGTTGTGTGAATATGGAGTCGGAGGTTCAGGTTCAATCTAGTCATTGAGTATATTATTCATCAGCACGCGACGCCCCATATCGTCAAGTTCTTCCTGACTAAATTCGCTTTTCCCCTTATTACCTTTGTTCCTTTTTTTTCCAGCATCCTACGCAAACCTTGATATCGATCCATCGCCTCTTGCCAAAAATCCACCAATCTGACAATTGCTGACGTTCTTTCACGTCGAAAAGACCTCTTGGATTATCGACGACCATCCCGCAGTCGTGGCATTTCATAGTAAGCCTCTAAAGGTTTTGGGCAAACCGCAGTGCCGTGGAAATCCGTGCGCAAAGATATTCAGGCCGTTTGTAATGCTCAATACTCAAACCATCAAATCTTCACATCTATTAGGTAGTTTAGTGTGCACCTTGAACCATCGTCTATCTATTCTCCCTTGTAACCGGCTTTGATCGCATACTTGTTGCCCAAAGACCACTTCAAGTCTTCCTGTAGAAGCGAGCGAATTGCTTTATCTAGGATCGGAGGTGTTTCATGACTCAGCCCCTTCTTAATTAGGATCATGCATTGCATGATGAGTGGCTCGACGTGGACTTTGTTCAAGTTGGTTGTACCTATTAGTTTGAGCGCCGCGTCGTATTCGGATCTCAAGTAGTAGAAATATGACAGCGGTATTCTAAGCCTATCATCCAGTGGATTAACTTCAAGGTCCGTTTGTATGAGACTCAGTTTCGCGGGATTTGATCGTTCTACAAATTCAAGGATCTGTTTCAAACACCCTTCGGGTCTGGATTTGTTCAAGTCCGCATCCAAAAACTGTGAGCACTTCTCGAGTGCTACATCGGTCAAACTCAGGCTCACAGATATGGCTACATCAATGAGCAATTGAACCAACTCATATTTGTGGCACGCCCTGTCTTCTTCGGAATATTCGTCGTACAGAGTTTTATGCGACTGTAGTATCGACTGCGCTTTCTTAAGGCATGACCCGCCAATGTGGTACTTGGCTAACAGAATATGCGCACACGATTTCAATGTGAAGTAGACAAATGAATAAGGAGCTTGATCGATTCCTTCGTCACAAAGATTGACTGCCTCTTCATAAGCTTCTGCAAACAGAAGGCTGTGGATGGCCAGCACTCGAGACCCGTGATGATTGGGAGTCAGTTTCACTATCCTACAAAAGTCAGCAGCAGCGTCAGGGTATTTCTGTTGAAGTAGGAGCGCGGACCCACGGCAATGCAATGCAGGTACAAGGTCTGGTTTGAGATTCAGAGCGACCGTGAAATCCTCTATGGCCTCAACAGTCTTGCCTTTCCACAATTTCACCTCGCCTCTTCCGCGATATACTTCTGGGTCCTTGAGACCTTTTGCAATTGCGGTGTTGTAGCTATCAATACCGCCTTCTGGAGTGTTCCAATCGTACTCTGCGCTCGCCAGAAGTGATGAAAAGGATTGACAATCTGGAGAGATTCGGGTTCCGTGCAGAGTGGCTCCCTCGAAATCATGTGCCCGGATATGAATTCTTGCCGAAAGCGCAAGCGCTTCCGCCAGATCGGGGTTGGCCTGTGATTCTCCACGATTGTGTGCATCAGTCACACCAGAATCGTGAGCTTCCGTCTTCGGCAATTCTCCTGGCAACTCAGCATAATCGCCCTGAAGATCAATCCCGTCTTCTGGACTCTCGTCGTCGATGGAAACGGGCTTATGTTCGATCTCATGAGACAATTCCTCGAGCTGCTTTTTGAGACAGTGCACTCCTACAATGAGATTCGACCCCCGATACGGCCGCCCATCCTCGTCATCGAAAATGTCTTGGTCCCACTGAAAATCCAATTTCGGATATCGATTTATTGGATCCAAAGGAACTGTCGCAGCCCAGCCACCTGATTTGTCGCTACCGTGTTCGTCTATGGGAACGTCAAAGAAACTGAATTCCAGGAAATACTCCACCGATATTGGTTTCGCAAAATGGTTAAGCGCTTCGCGATAATCAGCAGCAGCGGAGTAGTAGTTCCTCATCTCGAAGTGAAGGTTGCCTCGATAGAAGTAGGCAGCGACATATTCGTGATCAAGTTCAATTGCTTGCGTAAAGGCGTGTATTACCTCTTGGTCTGATAGCCTCCCAGCAGAATGAAATCCATGATAAAACCATGCCGGAGCAAGCTCTGGGTGCTGCCTCGTCAGAAATTCAGCCGTAGATGGAATTTGAACAGCAAGATGCATCAAAGGGCGAATATCATCTTCATTCAATTCATTTGAACGAATAAAACAGGCCCTAACGTTTTTGCTTTCGTCCATGTGTCGTCGCCAGAGACATATTCCCTTCAAGTAGAATAATTCAGAGTCTGAGGGGGCCGCTTTCAGTTTGGCCTCGATCGTGTCAAGGGCCTCCCTAGTGTGGTCAGTCGAAATCAACTCCACGATCTCGGGATAGCTTGTATGGCTCTTCTTCATGCTATCAATCACAATCGGCACCTTTCCGTTGCATCAAGGCCAGTAGGCATCAGACGATATGAATTGCACTCAAGCGCCAATGAACACATGAGGCCGAGCAATACCTCGAGCTCACTCATTAGTCCCCGAAAGAATGAGAAACGATGAGAGGGGAACATGGATTCGAACCCCAGGTAAATGCTCGACTGCGAACTAGAGTAGATGATGCTAGGTCTGCGGTGCTTTCATATTTACAACGTTTCAACATATCGCAGGAATCGCTCAATTGCAACGTGTAAAGTACTCGTCAGCTTGTGGTTAGCGCATTAACCAAATCCGATTGTCATTGGCATCCGTTGGATTCTTCTTTCCTCCACGATCTCGAATCGCAGGACACAAGACCGCTCTGGGTTTCCTCGGAGTTCTGCTTCTCGTCCCTACCCTCCAATTGTGGGCGTGGTTACGCGAATCGAATGAACCGGCAGATGAACCCCCTGAATTCAGCGCGCATTTCGCGATTTAGAGGGGATTAGGAGTGTTTTGTTCTTACTGCCGTAGCATTCATCATTGAGGTCAGATCCACCGGCATGGACAGTGTCCACCTCCCGATCTGCATGTGGACACCCTCAACTCGGTACACTCTCATGACTTACGCGGAAAGTGTCCAGTGTGTCCATAGTGTCCAGGGTTTTTTCAAACTCTTATATACTATTCTCTGTACCCTATTCTATTATTTCTATCTTCTTTATTAAAAACATATGGACACAGTGGACACTGTGGACACATTGGGGTATTTGCTAAGGAAATCATGGTGTTTTAGTGTCCAGTTGTATTTTCGGGAGTGGACAGGGTGGAGACATCGGGGATGCTTTCAGGTTCTAGTAGCAACCGCTGTGGCAAAACAAAATCCAACCTCTCAACCGTTCTATGTAGGGTTTCCGGTTGAAGATGACTGTAGATCTGTGTTGTAGAAACGTCAGCGTGGCCGAGCAACTTTTGAACTTCATAGATCGACACCCCGTCCTGTACCAACCAGCTCGCAAACGTATGCCTCAATGCATGGTAGTTTAGGTTCTCCTGTAGCCCGAGTTTTCGGACGTATTTTTTCAGCTTGTGGCTCAACCAATACCCCGACAGTTTCCTTCCCTCCACCTCGAACAGATACTCGGTCACACTCACAGGTTTTCTTTTTATTACAAGCTGCAGGGCGACATTGTTCATGGGTATGAATCGGCTCTTGCCGGTCTTAGTCCGAAATCCCCCCTGACTATGGATGAGTATTACCCTCCGTTCCAAGTCCACATCATTCCATTTGAGGTTGATGACTTCACCACGTCGAAGCCCCGTCACAACAGTAAATATGACAACATCTCGAAACCATGACTCTGTGACAATGTCCAACAGACGTTGGAAGTCAGCCTTTGTGAAGTAAGGTGGCGTTTCGTAAGGGACACGAGCCAGCGGCAACCCAAAGAACGGATTCCTCTCCATCACTTCCCAACGCACGGCGAGGTTCAAAGCCGACCGAATCGTCCTCAGCTCCACGTTCACCGAGACGGGTGACACTTGCTGAAGACGGTCAGATTTGTATTGGTCGAAATGCTTCGGTGTTAGCTTGGACAAGAGAGCGTCGCCGACGATCCTCTTGAAATTACGGAGAGCATGATCGTAGAGCTTGGCTGTCCCCTTGTTCAAAGTGGTTTCAGCATAGCGGACGGCATCAACGGAGAAGACTGAAAGATGTGTTCTGGCTCGACGAATGGCTTCACGCCGCTCATCGAATGAACGGAGGAACTTTAGTGCGTCACTTTTGAGGCGGGCTCTGGTGCTGATCTTGCGCTTGCGGCCATCGTCATCGTCATACCAGAGATAATAGATTCCATTGCGCTTGGAAAGAAACATACCTTGCCTCCTTGAAAAAGGATGCAAGGATTACCACAACGATAACCACAAAGGGAGAACAAATAGAAGTTTGTTAGGTAGGTTTGTACCCCGAAGAATTCGGAACATCACCCCAAGCAAGTGCGCTACCGGGCTGCGCTACGTTCCGAGTTGTATCTCTCTCCGCACGATTCCTCTTAGGTCTTACTCAATATACAAAAAACATCCTGACTCTGCAATCACCAGAATACCGCTTTTTTTGCAGGTAGGTCAGCCTCGAGTCCTGAGATCTGTCCCCTGCATGCGTGTCTGGCTTCACCTCAAAACAAAAGGGCACGCAATACTGACACCTGCCCTCACATTTCCTGATCGACAACTGAAGACAGTGAGAATTATTTCGAAGATTTGGAGGCGTCGCCAAGATGCTGGACCTGCGCAGCTGAACAGTCTGCCACAAGATTGCTGTTCCCATCGTAGATACGCATTCCACCGTCTTGCGTCATGGTGCAGCGAGCCAATACTTTCCCGCTGACGTCTCTGACAACCGTCCCGTCAGTTCCCTTCTGAAACACGTATTGACTGATTCCCTCGTCCGTCATTGTGGTGAGGAGCACCGATCCGTCTGCCCCCCTCAAGGTCAAGGTCGAAGTCGGATCAAGTGGCACGACGGCATCGTTCGATGCTGATACCGGGTTTCTACCGCTCCAGAACTCGATCGTATTGAGCAGCACTGCGTCTATGAAAGCCGCCACGCCGTACACGGGGACAATATTCATAACAAGAAACCCAAGTTCATTCACGAACTTGTTCCCGAGGCCGCCGTTGAACTTGTAGACCTTGTTGATCAACGGAAAGGAACCGTAACAGCCAAAAGCAGTCGTTAAAAGTACTGCGATCAGCATGCTTGAGACTATGTTGACGAACGAGCGTTTCATACTAACCTCCCTTGAATAAGGTGTTATGATGTGGTGCGTTTGGAAGCACGGACGGATGTACGGGCTCATTTGAATCAAACTACGGAGAGATGTGGGGGAGGACAATCGTCCAAAAGAATGAAAGAGGGCTTAGTCCTTTTCATCGTGAGTCCTGGAATTGGGTAGAATCCTTATTTGTATAATAGTCCCTAAACGCATAGGCGCTGAGCACGCACCAGCCCGCCACGCGGTCTGGCGGGACCGCCTGCCCGACATAGCACGTAGTGCGAAGTCGGGCCGTTCCAAAAAAAAGGTCACTGCGACCGACTTGAACAGCCGGCAGTGACTCTTCCGCGATCGGGCTAGCATTGTCCTTAGGGAGCTCCGTTTAGACGGCAGACTGGATTCTCAAGATCACAACGACTCACGAAAGTCCCCACAAGAGTTGATCGTGTGTGAGCAGTCTTTCCTCGGAATTCAAAATGAGAACTAGAGTCGCAGAAGAGACTATCGGGTCAGTATCATCTTCTTCGTCTCCACGGACTCGTTCGTCCGCAATTGGTAGAAGTACGTCCCGCTCGGAACATTTGCCAGCCATCGAACCGTGAAGTATCCTGGCCCAAGATCCTGAGATACCAACGTTGCGACTTCCTTCCCCAGCAGGTCGAAAATTTTCAACGTAACATGGTCATCCTTTGGCAATGCAAAACGAATCGTTGTCGAGGGATTGAAGGGATTCGGATAGTTTTGAAAAAGCACATACGACGACGGGAGAACGATTTCAGCCGAGCTGCTGCTGAGAACATGATTCGCAGAATTGGAGAGGCTGAAGCGGACGGTGAACGTGCCTTGTTCACTATCCTCGAAGACGATTTCCATGCTCGCATTTGATCCCCTCGTTGTGTTCGGAACAAAGAGCGTATAATGAGACTTCGTGGTCTCAAAGAAGTTGGGCTCGGTCGTGTATGGGCTGCGAGGATCGGACGAAGGAGAGAGAATTCGTCGGTTCGATACACCCGGGAACGGAACCCCATCATCTGTCTCAGAAGGATTGCCTTCAGGGTAAGTTCTTCCATAGCGACCGCTTGCGTAAATCAGTCCTTCTGCCGAATAACCTGCTGGGTCTCCGATGCTGTCAATGCCGTTCACGCGCCAGACAAGCATACCTTGCCGTATTGATGCATGGCCCCAAGCCGGAGGAAAGAACGCCGCGTTGTTGTAGTCGGGTACTTTCGTATCTCCAATCATCATACATTGATCGAAACGGCGGTTATCCACGACGAAGAGATCACCACGGTTGTTTTTCATTTTCACGTAGGTCGGATCGGTCAATGAATAACTCACGACGACGGTCTGGATTGAAGAATCCTGAACCGATATGACCTGGGCCCATCCCAGTCTCATTCGCGCCAGCGCATTCAGGGGAGCAGGAGCGTTCCCTTCGATCGATCCGTTCCGCACTCCGCTTTCCATGAGGTCGGCTCTGCTTCCGCTGCTGTGAACGACACCAAGAGTGTGCGCAAACTCATGACAGTGCAAGCCGATTCGCGAAAACCTTGGATGCGATGCTTCCTGATTGTAGGGCCTTCCCTGCAGTTCGCTCATGATATAGGAGCCCCCCCACCGCAGTGGATTGAGACCTGCATTCATCCAGGCATTTCCCGCGTAGATAATTGCCAGCCTGGTGTCTTCAGACGTCGATACATCCAACCCCGACTTTCTCGCAGCATCCAGCGCATCATCGAATACCGGAAAGTTGTAGTCAGCATGATAGTACTGTTTTGTGTGACGCAGCGTGATCCAGAGTGGCCGGTTGCTCTCCGCGATCGACCGATTGATAACTGTTGCGTGAAGTCGTACTCTGCCGCCGGACATGATTCTGAAATAATCATTCATGCTTCCGAAAATCTCATCTCCGTCCGGTGAATGCATTTTCGGAGATACATACATGCCTTCCGACCCAAGGAGATCTTCAAAGTTCTTCGCAGTGTACAACGGTAATCCACTCTCGGAGTCTTTCTTGCATTCGATGTCCGTAAACTGAACAAGCAATATTTTCAACTCGATGTGCATCGTATCGGCATCCAATTGTGAATCACTCACTCCCGTGGGAATAGCGGTGATGGTGCTCTCGGCAGCAGCATCACGCGTCGCAAAAGACAAGAAGAAAAACACTGCAATGAGGGTTGAGAATTTCATGACTGCCTCGCGAATGATTCGTTGACACCGAGTTATCGCAGTGTCTTTCGTGCACGTGGCAGGCCACAATACTTTTCTTCGAAAGGATCAAAAAAGGGTGATCAGGAGCTGTGAGCGGCTCGGAATCGAACAGAGGGAAGTTCGGAATCGAACAGAGGGGAGTTCGAGCCCAATCAGCAGAAGAAAGCGGGTGATCGTCTGCAAGAGGGAATATCAAACGTTGGATCACACGTGAGGCAGCCTATCCAAAATGGAGAGCCAGAAGAAGCCGCAAATACAATATGATAGCATTCAGCTCGTTCGATTGCTCCATCGATCAGAACTGTCCAGCACACACTGAATAGTTGCGGGCCCTCCTGATGATCGTGTCGCATAGCTTGCGTTCTCAACGGGACTTCAGTATCTTGAAAGAAACAGGTCAATCGCTGGTACATTCGAATCTGGCAATGTGCAGGGGCAACCGTGGAGATAAAATCCCGCAAGAAGATTATCCTTGTCGGCGACAAGGTGCTCATCGCACCGGATGCCGATGCGGAACGCACCAACCACGGATTATACCTTCCTCCCGGAGTCAAAGAGAAAGAAAAAGTCAACAGCGGTGTTGTTGTCCAGGTCGGCCCGGGATACGCTGTTCCCAATCCCCACTTCCTCGACCAGGAACAATGGTCGACTTCTCCGAAAGACCCGATCAAATACATGCCTCTTCAGGCTGAAGAGGGAGACTTCGCTGTGTTTCTCCGCGACTCCGGCATTGAGATCGAGTACGACGAACACAAGTATCTGATTGTCCCCCACTCGGCAATCCTGATGCTCATCCGCCGCAACGAATATGTCCAAGGACCGGAGCAGTAAGGCGTATGGTTGGCCGTGACCTTCGATGTTTTACCCACGAAAATCTCCTCGAGCAACTGGAGACGTCAGAGTACCGGAACGGGTACTACGTCCTCGAGTTTTATTCCGAGCAGCATAAACCTTCTCCCAAACCCACCGGCACGATCGAACAATTCTACCTCTACCCGTCAGGCGGGACATTGAGAGACAGCAGCTTCCAGCTTGTCTTCTATGATTCCCGGTACGACACGTATCGGGGTTTCAAGCCGCCGCACTCCTGACAACCCAACTTCATGATTGGACATTGTGAGTTCAATATTGGGCATTCCATTGCGAGATCGGATGTTCCGGGCAACATCCAATGTCGAATATCCAATAATGACGTTTGAAGTTTCTTGAATCCGGCAGGTGCCACGCACCTTCTGGGTCGAAGCTGAGGCTTTAAGCCGCCCCACATAGCACACAGATAACACAGAAACTCAACGAGACTTTCACATCATTATTCGATCCTGTACATTTTCGGGATCGTACAATCTCAAGCCCCCGACTCGCAGAATCGAAAACCTTACAAATTTCTGCCGCTCCTGACGGAGCTTGACCAGGGATCGATTCCTGGTTATCAACATCACGCCCCTACGGGGCTGATGACTCTTGCGACAAGATGCGTCGTCTCACGATTGACCTCAGAAGCGCTCCGTAGGAGCGCAACGTCTATAACCAACGACCCTAAGTGTCGCACCGAGCTCCGTAGGAGCGTAACCGGCGGGCTCCCCGTCACCCCGCTTGGTGAATGGTAAACGTGGAACATCCGAACAGCAAATTGCTGATCTTCGGTTCGAAAGGAACTAATTCCCCCCGCAATTGTTATCATTTCTGCATAAGCGACTAATTTCTGACTGATATTTCGAGAAGGAGAGCAGACATGTACAATATTCTGATTCAGCAAATGAGAGACGAAGTGACGCGGCTTGGGGCACAGGAACTGAAAACACCTGAAGATGTTGATGCGGCGCTTCCGAAGGCGAAGGGAACGACACTCGTTGTCGTCAACTCAACCTGCGGATGTGCAGCAGGGGCTGCCCGCCCTGCTCTGGCGAAGGCCATGCAGAATCCGGTTGTACCGGACAAGCTTGTCACCGTGTTTGCCGGACAGGAAAAGGAAGCAACTGCCCGTGCCCGTGAGTACTTTACAGACCAGCCGCCATCATCTCCGTCGTTCGCGATCATGCGCGATGGAAAATTCGTTCACATGATTCACCGTTATCAAATTGAAGGTCATACGGCGGATCAGGTGGCGGCAACAATCGCTCAGGCGTTCGACCGGTTCTGTGTCTCCGAGGCAAAACACGCAGTCTGACCTGCTGGCAAAGAGCAATCGCAATCCCGTTTCGAAGCAGTTCGGAACGGGATTTCTTGTTTCGTGTCACAGGAAGTCAACGAAACGATTGTAACGTGGTTGTTGAAGGATGATGATCCGGATCGGATTGGACTTGTTCCGTATCCGGGCAGGGCGGGTGAACTTCTTCTCAAGGATTGAACAGTCCCCTCTGAGGGTTGCTTGTGCGGAGGGGAGAGGGGACGATTGGTTCCTTTGCTAACGCTCCCGAAATCGCCGTGCCGTTCGTCGCTTCGGCTCACGAACGCCGGGGCGGTTTGAATTGGAAGCGCAGCTCCCGACGAATGGGGTATCAAGAGAACCCGACAGATCGTTCGTTTGATTGATTCTGAGACCAAATTTCGTTAATTGTAAGTCAGCTGCACACGGAGACCATGCCTATGGATAGCCCTCGACACACGAGAAAAAGGACCCTCCTCGGGCTTCTGTTTCTCGGGGGAGCGCTGGCTTGCGGTCAACACGCACTGGCACAGGATGCAAAGAAGCTGGGGGAAATTCGCGGGAAGATCACCATTGCCAGGGTAGATGTTGACACGCAGAAGCCTCCCATCATTGACCGCTACAGCACGCATCGACCGGCACTGACCGGCCCGGAACACACATCAGCTACGCCAGTTTCGTACAAGTTATCGGAGAAGGCCGTCATTTATCTTGAAAGTGAGGTGATGAAGGCGCACAGCTTTGCTCCTCCGGCAGTTCATCCGATTCTCGATCAGAAAGATCTCATGTTTCATCCCCAGGTATTGCCGGTACTCGCCGGCACCACCGTGGACTTTCCAAATCGAGACAACCTTTTTCACAACGTGTTTTCGTACTCTCAACCGAAAGAATTCGACCTGGGCCGCTATCCGACCGGAACCCAGAAGTCTGTCCGGTTCGACCAGCCCGGGATCGTGCGGGTCTATTGCGATATTCACGCGCACATGAACGCTACAATCCTGATTCTCGAGAATCCGTATTTTGTCGTCCCCGATGACCAGGGATCGTTTTCGATCAAGAACGTCCCTAGCGGTGCCTACACAGTCAGGTTTTGGTACGGCCGCGAGCTTGCCGGAAGCCAGAGTATCACCGTCAAGGGGGGCGACGTTGTCAACGCAAACTTCACCTACTGAGAACCGACTATGAAGAACATCCTGGTGTCTCTCGCATTCGTGATGACCATCGGTGCTCCGGTCTTTTCACAAGTGCAGCTGAGCGGTGAAGCTTCTGCGTACGGGCTCAAGAGCTCCCGCTCGCAGAACCAACGTGTCGTCAACAAGGGAACGGGGACATTCGGGTGGCGGTTCGATCTCTTCGTCGATTCCAAGGTGACGGACAACGTCTTCGTCCTTGTCAACACCAGGTCCTTCGAAGAAAACCTGCTGAGCATCGATTATGCGGCCATTCGCATCACTGACTTTGCCGGGCTTGGTTTCAACATCCAGATGGGAAAGTTCGACATGCCGTTTGGGAACCTCGCAGAACGGCGGTTTCCCACCAGAAATTTTCTCTACGGTCTGCCGTTGATCTATGAATACCGTATGTCCCTCACCAATCAGGTTGCCGGACGGTTGGAAGTCCTCAATAACAGGGGGAAGGGACTCGGCATGCGGCTGCTCGATTTCGGCATCTATGATATCGGTGCCATGCTCTATGGCGATCTCGGCCGGCTCCACTACGCAATCGCAGGCTCGAACGGAACGATCAGTACGGCAAGCGCTGGCCAACTGAACCAGAATGGGGATTTCAACAAGCTTATCCGACTCGCCTACACGCCGCTGATGGGGCTTACAGTAGGAGCTTCGGCTGCGATGGGAGCATATCTCGCCGACGGTGGCAAGTCGCTGCCGCGTGCTGAGATGAGCAACCACTACCAGCAGCTCATTGGTGAAGCTGATGTCGAGTTCAGCTGGGATCGTTTCCTTCTGAACGGTGAAGCGGTCTACAGCCAATGGACAGTCCCGTTCGAGAACGAAGATACAAAGCTCTCCGTCATCGGCTACTTTGCCGAGGCCAAGTACACCTGGTTCCCGCGTTTCTACACAGCAGCCCGTGTGGGTGGACTTCTCTTTTCGACATTCGTCGTTGGAGATACGAATCCGCGTTGGGACAACAACGTATTCGAAGTGGAAGCCGGGATCGGCTACCATATCGACCGGAACACTCTGATCAAGCTCGTGCGGCGTGAGACCCGAACGCCGGAAATCACCGGCACGAATGACAATCTTACCGCACTGCAGCTGGCAGTCTCATTCTAGCCGGGTGTTGAGGAAGCAAACCGCGAAGCACGCGAAGAACCGCCAAGAAAAGATCGAGGTAGTTGGTATTCCGAGATTCTCAAATTCTTCGCGTTCCTGGCGCTCTTGGCGGTTTGTCGTTTTGTTCCTTTCGCGATTCTCTCTGACGGGGAAAGATGAAATTCCGATTTAAAATACTCCTTTCCATCTGGGGGGTTGTTCTCAGCCTGTTGGTGATTACGTTTTTTATTATCAACTATTGGACCCGCAGCAGGATTGAGGACGCATTTTCCGAACAACTCCGGAGCAATCGCTCCACACTGAACGGCATCGTAGGGCTCCAGTCAGAAATCCTTTCGCGCGGGTGCCAGGTAATCGCAGAATCCCCCCGCCTGCGCGCCGTCGTCGAACTTCAGGATCCTAAAACTGCCTACCAGCTGTCGCAGGAACTCAACCAGACTACCGCCAGCGATCTTCTGGTTCTCACCGACAGGCATGGCAAGTCCCTTGTGCAGCTCGTGTTCGGCAATCGCATCGAAGACGATGTCGCCGGACGCGCCTCCGTGCAACAGGCTCTTCGCTCCGGCTCAACCGCCGATGTATGGTTTCTTGGGAACAGGATTTTCCGCGTCTCATCAGTACCTCTGCTGGTCGATCGCGAAATGGTCGGAACGCTGACACTCGGATTTGCCATCACGCAGGAGGAGCTGGCGAGATTGAAGCAGTGGACCAACCACAGCGAGATCATCCTCACCAACGACCGGGACGTTGTTCTTTCGACGATCAGTTTCGCAGACCATGACGGACTTATGACATCGCTCGCGAGCTCGGGAATGCTTGCCGAATCCGACTCCGCCATCGTTCTCAAAGTGAAGGCAGCGAACGATGTCTTCCTGGGGACCGCATTCCAGTTGAACAAACCGGAATCCACGGCCAGGCCGATCAAGTACCTGATCATCAAATCCACCGACCGGGAGCTTTCCAGGTCACTCAATCCAATCCTGGGAGCATTCGGACTCATTTCAGTGGTCTTTCTTGCGCTGACGACGCTCATCGGACATGCAATTTCCGTTGGAATGACACGGCCCATCAATGCACTTGTGCAAGGGACGACCGAGGTCAGCAAGGGGAACTACGACCATATCATCGCTGTGAGCGGAAGAGACGAATTGAGCTTTCTGGCGCAGCGGTTCGGGGACATGAGCCGGTCGCTCAAGGAGAAAATCAGTGAGCTGGGGCGTCTCAACCAGGATCTGATCGCCCGCAACAGCGAGCTTGATGAAACAGTGCAGAAGCTGAAGGAAGCGCAGGAAGAACTCGTCAAGAGTGAACGGCTTGCAGCGACAGGAAAACTCACGGCGCAGCTTGCACACGAAATCAACAATCCCATACACAACATTCAAAGCTGTCTGAAAACCAGTCTCGGACGGCTTCCTTCGGAAACGCAGGGGCGTGACCTCATCGAAGTCGCATACGAAGAAGTCACTCGTATGTCGAAGCTGACCCGCCAATTGCTCGATTTCTACAGAACCTCGTTCGTGCCGGAAGAGACGATGCCTGTCGATCTCAACGTGCTTGTGAAAGAAGTCCTTCAATCCTTCGGTGATGAACTGATCAGGAACCGGATCGATGTGAAGCCCGATCTCAGTGCTGATCTCCCGATGGTGCAAGGGTCATTAGACAAACTCAAACAGGTATTTCTCAACCTCGTTCTCAATGCGCGGGATGCGATGCCGGGAGGAGGTCACCTGCAGATCAGGACTGCACAGGAAAACGGATTTGTGAAGGTCTCCATCGGTGATTCCGGTGTGGGGATTCTGAAAGAGAACCTCGGCAAGATTTTTGACGCCTTCTTCACCACGAAAAGCAAAGTGAGCGGCGTTGGCCTTGGTCTCTCCGTAAGCTATGGGATCATCAGCCAGCATCGGGGGACTATCCACGTGACAAGTACTCCGGGAGAGGGATCAACATTTGTCGTGTCACTTCCGGTACAACCACAGGAACAACGATTAACTTCAGCCTGACCTCGCCATGAATGAACATATCTTAGTCGTCGATGACGACAACGCCTTTAGAATCGCGACACGCGCGCTCCTCCAGGACAGCGGGTTCACCGCGCATATCGCCGCCACAGCGAAGGAAGCGCAGCAGGTTTTTGCACCTGACAAGTTCGATCTCGTGCTGACGGATCTTGTGATGGAAGGAATGAACGGAATCGAGCTGCTGGAGTGGATCAAAACGCGGGCCCCGGAGACACCTGTCATGATGATCACGGGGTATGGGTCTGTCCGGACGGCGGTGGAGGCGATCCGACAGGGAGCTTACGACTACATCACGAAACCGTGCGACAACGATGAGCTGCTGATCAAGATCCGGCGCGTGCTTGAAATGCGGAAGAAAGATCGCGAGCTGCGACAGCTGCGCGAAGAACTTCGCGGGAGGTACAGTTTCGCGAATATCATCAGCCAGAGCGATTCGATGAAGCAGGTCTTCAAACTGGTCCGGCAGGTGGCGGATACGGACGCGACGGTACTTATCATGGGTGAGACCGGAACCGGGAAGGAGATGCTTGCCAAGGCGATTCATTACAACAGCCCGAGAAAATCGAAACCCTTTGTCGTCATCACATGCTCTGCACTGAATGAATCGTTGCTGGAGAGCGAACTCTTCGGTCATGAGAAAGGGGCCTTCACGGGAGCCTTGCGGGCTCGTATCGGCAAATTTGAAGATGCGAACGGCGGAACGGTGTTTCTTGATGAGATCGGAGACATTCCTCTTCACCTCCAGACCAAACTCCTGCGTGTCCTGCAGGAGAAGGAAATAGAACGGGTGGGAAGTAACAAGCCGTTGCCCGTCGACCTTCGTGTCGTTGCCGCAACGAACAAAGACCTTCAGGGCATGACGAAGAGCGGGCTGTTTCGTGAGGATCTTTTCTATCGGCTCAACGTGTTCCCGATCCATCTGCCGACGCTCAAACAACGGCCGGAGGATGTGTCTCTGCTGGCCGACCATTTCCTCGGCAAGCACCGCAGCCTGTCGGGGGGCAGAGTGACGTCGTTTTCTCCTGCAGTGATTTCCACCCTCATGAGCCATCATTGGCCCGGAAACATACGCGAGCTTGAAAATGTAATCAAGCGCGCCATTATCAAAACAGAGGGGGAAGTAGTCGGTTCAGTCGAAATTCCGGGACGTACCGAGATAGAGAATTTCCCCGAAGCAATGATTCGGGAGGTCTCGGTGGATGCCCCCTTCAAGGATTACATGAAAAAAATCGTCGGCGACGCAGAATCCCGGTACCTGGCGCACATGCTCGAAGAGCACCAGGGAAACGTGAAAGTTGTCGCAGACTCGATGGACCTCGATCGGAAGACTGTCTACAAGAAGATCGAGGAATATGGTATTGACCTGGCCAGATACCGCCGGGATGATCCCGCTTCGTGAGGATTTGAATCCCCAGTACCCCCTTCCATGTAGCTCTGTTTCCACAGCAGCCCCGTTCCGCATTGGTTCGACACGCCTGATTTTGCTTTGAATTCGAGGCTCCGGCAGCATCTTCCCCTGGCATTGGGTTTGCACATCCATTTTCTGCCAACCGGTAGTTAGGTGCGAATGGTGCAATCATCCAACCGAAAAAAGTGCCTTTGCTGCGATAAAGTCAGGTGTTGTTTCATATTCACAAAACACAATCATACACTTACAGAAGAGGAGTCGCTATGGATTTGGCTACGCAGTCACCTAAGAGGCACTACGGTGCTTATGTCGTCTACGGTTTCCTGTTTCTTGGCATGGTCTTCTATGCCTCCTATGTATTTGCGCATGCGAGCGGGATGACGGGGGTGACGCGTAAGAACGGAAACGGATGTACATGCCACGGCACGAGTCCAACAACCGGTGTGAATGTGACCATTGACGGGCCCGCCGAACTCTCTCCGAATCAGACTGGGAATTACACAGTCACCGTACAGGGAGGCCCGGCAGTTCGCGCTGGGACAGATATTGCTGTTTCCGCAGGGACGCTGAATGCCTCTTCTCCATTACAGAAAGTCGGCGATGAACTCACCCATGTCTCTCCGCAACCTTTCACCGGTGGACTGGCGACGTTTTCGTTTTCATACACGGCTCCTGCCACACCGGGAACCTACACAATCTATGCGAATGCGAACAGCGTGAACTTCAACGGAGCCAATTCGGGTGATCAATGGAATTTCGCGCCCAACAAGACGGTTACGGTCAAGGCTGCCACTGCTGTTGAGAACGTGTCGACCATTCCAAACGAGTTCTCTCTGTCGCAGAACTACCCCAATCCATTCAACCCATCAACGACAATTTCATACCAGGTGATGCGTTCGGGGCATATCTCGCTCAGGGTCTATGATGTGCGCGGCGGTCTTGTCTCAACGCTCGTCGACGATCAACGGGAACCCGGAACCTACAAAACGAGTTTGCATGCAGATAGGCTTCCCTCGGGCGTGTACTACTACAGGTTGGCTGCCGATGGGGTCGTGATACAATCGAAGAAGATGACGCTGCTAAAGTAGAGAGAGGATGGAGCGGTTGATGGAGGCGCCCGGTCGGACAGGCGGGGCGCCTTCTGGCAGCAGAAGTGCCGAGGCGGCGTTGTGCTGGAAAGCAGAAGAAAATTGAACTATCATGACAAGAAAAAGGTGCACGTGACTACACACTGGGGACACAATCCGCGTTTTTCGTTTGCGCTTGCAGCAGCGGTAGTATTGACGACCATCGTGTTGGCGGGATGCGCCGATATCGGAAGCTCCTCTGTGGCGCCTGATCCGTCGACGACAAATCCGCCTCTGCAACAAGGTCAGACTGTCTCGTTCGCCAATCAGGTCTCGCCGATATTCCAGCGCTACGGGTGCTATGGATGTCACGGTGGCAGCGGCGGCCTGTTTGTCGCGACTGTCGCGCAGCTGGTGCGGGGTGGCGACCACGGTCCGGCAGTCGTTCCGGGAAAAGCGGACACAAGTATTCTGGTGCGGAAGCTCTCTGCGGCTTCTCCGTTCGGAGATCGAATGCCGCAGGGAGGTCCATTTCTTCCCGACAGCACGCTTCAGACAATCAAATCCTGGATCAATCAGGGAGCAAAAGACAATTGAACTCAACACTACTTGCAAGAGGACACGTGAAGCGACTACGCATTCTCCCGCTCTTTCTAACCACTGCAGCTCTCGCATTCACGTTCAGTGCGTTCGCTCAGGATAGCAGCTCATCGAAATCTCCGAAGGATATTTCGTACTCAAAGGCCGTGACGCCGATTCTTGATAAATTCTGTGCGACCTGCCACAATGCAGATGAGGATCATCCAAGTCAGCTCTTCATGGATTCCTACGAATCATTGATGAAGGGGGGCAAGCACGGCGCGGCGGTGAAGCCGGGGAATTCCAAAGAAAGCCTGCTGCTGCAGAAAATGGCATCTGAACCGCCATTTGGCAAGATGATGCCGCCGCGCAGGAAACCGACCCCCACGCCGGAGCAGGTCGAGATCCTGCGGCAATGGATCGATCAGGGCGCGAAAAAGAACTGACGTTGCTTTCTTGTTTCCAGGCTGCTTTGGGATCACCACACACCATGACACAGTCACCAATTTCATCTTCGCTTATTCACAAGATCCGAGAGCCGGAGTGGGCTGGGGCAGGGAATCATCCTGCCCTGATTCTGCTCCACGGCCGGGGCACGAATGAAGACGACCTTCTTGGACTGGCTGACTCTCTCGATCCGCGTTTCTTCATCGTGAGCGCCCGCGCTCCATTCCCGTTCGAACAGGGTTTCGGCGGTTACACGTGGTACGACATGGAGGATATCGGCACGCCGCAGCCTCAGCAGTTCGAAGAAAGCTACGACCGGCTGGTTCAATTTGTCGCCGATGTCAAGCAGCACTATCCGGTCGACCCGCTGCGTGTGTTCCTGCTTGGATTCAGCATGGGGAGCATCATGTCCTTCGCGCTCTCGCTGACGAAGCCCGGGTTGGTGCGCGGCATCGTCGCTCACAGCGGCTACGTTCCGGAAAACACATCTCTCAAGTTCGCGTGGGATCGGCTCGAGGGACTCTCGTGCTTCGTGGCGCATGGTGTTGATGACACCGTGATCCCCGTCCAGTATGGGCGGCGCGCACACGATCTGCTCGCGCGAACCCGGGCGGATCTCACCTACAGAGAATATCCCATTCCTCACACGATCAGCGAACAGAGTATCTCCGATCTCTCCGACTGGCTTCAGAAAAAGCTTGCTGTTCCATAGTATATGGTGTAGATTTCCGGCGCACATAACCGTTGTATTCACTCTTTCTCAGTGCGCTTGTGAAGAAGCCATCCCGCAGGAAAACAGCAACCTCATCGTTCGGTACCTCAGGCCGCATCAGTCACGATTCTTCCCGCTTCTACAACACCCGTCTCTATCCGGTTTCCGCCGATGCGGTTGCCGGCCCCGCTGAGGAACAACCGCCTCGCGGCGATGTCCTGGACCGCGTGTTCCGCAAAAGCAGCGAACGCATGGATGAACTTCCCGACAATTCCGTCCATCTGATGATCACGTCACCCCCGTATAACGTTTCGAAAGAGTATGATGAGGACCTGACGCTGGACGAATATCGCGACTTACTCCGCCGCGTGCTCAAAGAGACTCACCGCGCACTCGTCGATGGCGGGCGAGCATGCATCAACGTGGCCAATATCGGGCGAAAGCCGTACATACCCATACACGCGTTTCTCGCGGAAGACGTGATTGCGCTTGGGTACTCGATGCGGGGGGAGATTATCTGGAACAAAGGGGGGAGCGCAGGTCCCTCCACAGCGTGGGGAAGCTGGAAATCAGCAACGAATCCCACTCTTCGCGATGTTCATGAATACATCCTGATCTTTTCGAAGAACAGCTACGCGCGCAACGGAACCGGGAAGAAGAGCACCATTGAGCGAGATGAGTTCCTGGAGTACACGAAGAGCATCTGGACGTTTCCGTCCGAGTCCGCCCGCCGCGTTGGTCATCCTGCCCCGTTCCCCATCGAGCTGCCCCGCAGGCTCATCCAGCTGTACAGTTTCGAAGGAGACATCGTGCTCGATCCGTTTGCAGGAAGCGGATCGACATGCATCGCAGCGCTCCAGGCCAAACGGCATTTTGTCGCGTATGAGAAAAGCGCCCGGTACGCGAAACTGGCTGAAAAAAGAATGCGGGACTTGTCACTCATGGGAAAGAAGAAGAGTTCGAAACTGGACGATTGAAAGCATCCGCGATTCGATGTATATTTCCCCGTTCGCAAACCCTGCTCTGCATGCAGGACCACTCTTGGATTCATTTCTTGAAACGACTCATGAAAAAGACCATTCTCATCCGCATCGCTCTCGTCCTTGTTCTCTGCGCACTGACCGCAAGCGCACAAACACAAAAAGTTGACACACCGGCTTCGGTTGCGCTTGATTCGCTCAGGGCTCGCTACGCTCCCGATAAACGCGTCGCGGTCTTTGACGTTACCTATGCCCAGCAGGGGAGCCTCGCGATCGCGCGCGGGGAAGTGGATGATCAGAAAGCGAAAGAGGACGCACTCTCAACTCTTCACACGATTCTGGGAGGTCAGGTGATTGACAGCATCAAGGTTCTGCCCGATCAGCAGCTCGGCGAGAAGCGATTCGGCATCGTCGCGGCGAGTGTGGGCAATGTCCGTACTCATCCGCGGCACTCCGCTGAACTTGCCACACAGGTGTTGATGGGAACGGCAGTGAAGCTCCTGAAGAAGCAGGGAGGGCACTATTCCGTTCAAATGCCGGATCATTACATCGGCTGGCTGGAAGAAGCCGCGATGAAAGTGACGACTGCTGCCGGCGTGGAAGAATGGAATGCCGCTCAGAAGGTGATCGTCACAACGTACTTCACGATGGTGCGCGAGAAACCGGATCCGGCCTCTGTGCCTGTGAGTGATGCTGTTGCCGGCGTGTTGATGAAGCGCGTTGGCGCTTCAGGGAAATGGGATAAGGTGGAACTGCCTGACGGCCGCAAAGGGTACATCGAGAAATCGAATGTGGAGGATTTCAAGAGCTGGAAGAAATCACGTAAACTCAGCGCTGAGAACGTCGAAAAGACAGCGAAAATGTTCATCGGAATCCCGTACCTCTGGGGGGGCACCTCGACGAAAGGCATGGATTGTTCCGGATTCACGAAAACCGTGTATCGTTTGAACGGACTCGAGCTGTATCGCGATGCAGATCAGCAGGCGGGCGCAGGAGACGAGGTCAAGCCGGGCGAGAATTTTGAAAACCTGAAGAAGGGGGATTTGCTGTTCTTTGGCAGGAAAGGGGCGGCAGACAAACCGGAGCGGATCAGCCACGTCGCCATCTTTCTGGAGAAGCAGGAGTTCATACACACGCCCGGCGGGTCATGGGTGAAGTTCAACAGCTTCAACCCGGCCGCCCTCAACTACAGCGAGTCGCTCCGCAAGAGCTTCGTTCGTGCCAGGAGATACGTCGGGACATCCCAGATCCCTGAGGTGCCGAAGAAGTAGGAGGGAGGAAATTCGAAATCCTAAACATGAAATCCGAAGGAATCCTCAAATACGAAATCTAGAATGAGAAGACCCAAAGCGCTCGCTGCAACTTCATTTCGTGCTTTCGAAGCTGCCCGTCCAAATGTCAGTTCCTTCACTTCAGCTGCTTCACCCCGATGCCCGGCCGGTCTGTCAGTGTCACCCTTCCGTCGATGACCCTGGTTCCGTCGAACACATCGTTGCTGATGAGGAGCGCGCCGTCGAGATCAGCGTAATCGACCATCGGTGACAATTGTGAGGCGGCCGAAATTGCGCACGATGTTTCGGTCATACATCCCATCATGACTTTCATATCGAGAGCACGCGCAAGCATGATCATTTTGTGCGCTTCGCGCATCCCCGTGCACTTCATCAGCTTGATGTTGACGCCGTTATACACGCCGTGGGCTTTTTTGACATCTGCCAGGCGCTGCACCGCTTCGTCGCCGAATGTCGGGAGCGGACTTCGTTCCGTCAGCCATGCCATATCTTCGATCTGCTCTTTCGGCATTGGCTGTTCGACGAAGACGACCCCTTTTCCCTTCAACCAGTGAATCATGTCCAGGGCGAAAGAGCGGTCCTTCCACCCCTGGTTGACATCGACGGTGATCGGTTTGTCGGTGACAGAGCGAATGGTCTCGATCATCATCTTGTCCGTTTCGCGCCCGAGTTTCACCTTGAGAACCTTGTACTCCGCAGCCTCTTTCGTCTTCTGCCGTACCACATCCTCTTTGTCGATGCCGATGGTGAACGATGTGTAGGGGGTCGCGTTCTTCTTGAACCCCCAGACGTTGTACCACGGCTGGTTCATCAGCTTTCCCACCAAATCGTGCAGCGCGATATCGACCGACGCTTTCGCGGCCGTGTTTCCCGTGGAAATTGCATCGATGTCGTTCAGTATGGTTTCCATCTCGAACGGGTTGTCGTATTTCTCGAGGTTGATCCTCGAGAGAAACGCTCCGGCCCCTTCCTGTGATTCACCCAGGTACGGGGGCATGGAAGCCTCCCCGTATCCGACGATGCCGTCGTACTCTATCTCGGTGAGCATCACCGGCGTGGTCGTGCGGGAACTCGTCGCGATGGTGAACACGTGTCGCAGTTCCAGAGTGTAGGGGCGATATCGGAGTTTCATACGAGCGTTCTTCTGTTGCGGGACAGAGGCCTGTCCGCCAGAGACTTCCGAGATCGGTGCGAGGAGCGATGCGCCTGCGAGCATCGATGATGTCTTCAAAAACCCTCTTCGGTCCTGATTCATGGCGACTCCTTGTTGTCGATGTGGTTGCGCGGCGTCACAAGGTAGGGAAATCGGGAATCATATTCAAAGCACGGGCGTTGAGAACTGCGTGAGGGTCGGTTTTCCGCCCGGGGAGAGATCAATTTGCTTTCGGCACAGGCAGTGTGTACATTGGGTGCATCTGAGGAATGGTGAGAGACATGGCGAGTAAGAAGAAACAGATCCTGGTTGTCGATGACGAGCCGTCGTGGTTGAAGAGCGTCAGTCACATACTGCGGAAAGAAGGATACCAGGTGAAGGCCGTGCAGAGTGCAGCCGAAGCGCTCGTTCTTCTGGCGAAATACCGGCCCGACTTGATCGTCAGCGATCTGCGCATGCCTGACATGAATGGTTTCGATCTTCTCGACAAGATCAAGCACCTCCCGAAGAATTCTTCAACCCCTGTCGTGTTCTTCTCCGCAATCGATGACTACCATGCGAAGAAAGTCGCCCGCGAACTCGGCGCAACGGCCTGTCTCCTCAAGCCGTACGACGAGGGCGATTTGTTCAGCGTTCTCAAGCAGTACCTCCCGCACTAACATCACCGGCCGGGTGCACGCCGCCGTGTCTCACTTGCTATTGAAGGACTCTGTTGGTACTTTTTCCGCGGCATTCCAATCCCTCTCATGATAAAAATTTTTAAGATCTTAAAATTCCGCACGTCCCTTGGGCCCGTTGAGCAGGCCCAGGTGGTTTCCTCGATGGTCGTGGTCGCGACGATGGCCACCATTGTCAGCATCCGTCTGTTTACAGTCGGCAAAACGATCGACTGGCTGCTGATCGGAAGCATCATCGCTACGGGCGTGTTTGGTTTCATCAACGTTTTTTTCACCCTCAAGTACGGCCAGCAGCTTGAGGAGCAGAAACGTGAACTCCTTGCGCTCAACACGATTGCCGAAGCGGTCAACCATTCCGTCGAGATCAGCCTGCTTTTGCAGGAGGCGATCAGGGAAGTTCGGCGGCTTCTGGAAGTGGACTTTGGGTGGATCTATCATGTGGAGGGGGGAAAGCTCGTCCTCAGGGCCTTCGATGGGACGCGGCCGGCCCCCTCGCTCGTTATCACGCCGGACATCGAAGCGGATGGAACTTCGATCGTCTGGGCGCGAGCGCCGGCCACCGGCAGAAAACCGCGCGGTGCGGCCGGGGCGAACTGGAAATTCGGCGCGCTTGCATCCTGGGCATCGGTTCCCATCACAGCAAAAGACCGGTTCGCGGGCGTCATCGTCGTCGCCAGCCAGGAACGGAGCGAGATGACGGGAAAGCAACTGGGGCTGATGGGGGCTTTTTCGAACCAGATCGGCGTCGCCCTCGAGAATGCGACGTTGTTTGAGCAGCTGAGGAAGTCCGAAGAACGGTATATGGATCTCTTCGAACACTCGCCTGACATGTCGCACATTCTCACGCGTGAAGGTATTATCGTCAGCTGCAACCAGACGGAAGTGGACCGGCTCGGGTACCAGAAAGAGGACCTGATCGGGTTTTCCGCCCTGATACTGTACCCGCTTCAGTACCATCTTGCGGCGAAGAATCTTCTGAACGATGTGTTTGAAAAGCGGCTCGAAGTTTCCGGCCTGGAGGAACAATTTGTCGGAAAGTCCGGCGAGATTGTGGATGTAAGCATCAGTACTTCGATCGTCTATGACGAATCGCGGAAACCGGCGTTCATGCGCGTCGTTGCGCGGGATATCACCGAAAAGAAAAAGCTCGAGTCGAAGATTCTGCACGCCCAGCGCATCGACAGCATCGGCAATCTCGCGGGGGGTATTGCGCATGATTTCAACAACATCCTCACGTCGATACTGGGCTCTACCGCGATCATGAAACGGAAGATGCGCAAGAGCAACGCATGGTATCATTTCGCGGATATCATTGAGACTGCAGCCAAACGCGGGGCCGGACTCACGCGGCAGCTTCTGACGTTCGCGCGGAAGAGCACTCCGCAATTCCGACCCATTATCCTCAACGATATCGTCGAGGAAACACTTCGGCTCTTCGAACGGAGTATCGACAAGAGCATCGTCATCATCAAGGATCTCTCGAAGGACATGCCGATCATCAAGGGCGACGACGGACAAATTCAACAAGCGCTCCTCAACCTGTTGATCAATGCCCGTGATGCCATGCCAAACGGCGGCTCGGTCACCATCAGTACACAAGAGGTCAATCCGGACGTGCGCCACGCGAGCGTCTTTGGAGAGCCGCGGGTCGGTGAGTTTGCCTCGATTGTCATCCGCGACAACGGCGTGGGGATGAGCCAGGAAGTCCAGCAGAGGATCTTTGAGCCATTTTTTACGACGAAGGAAAAAGGTACCGGGCTGGGGCTTTCCGTGGTCTACGGAGTGGTCAATTCCCATGGCGGGTTCATTACAGCCCAGAGCGAGCCCGGCAGCGGAACACAGTTTTCGATGTTTTTCCCCCTGTTGGCAGACAGGGAGAAGTTCCACCGCTCGCTCAAACAGCCGAAGCTCGTGCAAGGGCACGAACGTATTCTTGTGGTGGATGACGAAGAGCATGTCAGAGAACTCATCGGCCGCATGCTCGACCACCTCGGTTATACAGTGACGGCCGTCGAGAGCGGCCAGGATGCCATCAAGCATGCCGCAAAGAAATCGAAGATCGATGCCGTGATTCTCGACATGAACATGCCGACGATGAGCGGGAAGGAAACGTTCGAAAAGCTCAAGAAAATCAGACCAGAGATGCGCATCATCATTTCGACAGGGTACAGCAACGAGAGCCTTGACCCTGTGATGATTGAAAACCTGGTGGACGGATTTCTTCAGAAGCCTTATCAAATGGAAGAGCTGTCGAAAGTGTTACGTGAGGTGTTTGACGGAAGACAGGATGGTCCGTAGTGCCGTGGCGCGAAGGATCGGAAAGACACGACACCGATACCCGCAGTGTTGTCATTGCAAATCGGTCAAATAATCGCTACCATTTTCGAGCAACAGTGCCCCCGCCTCAATGTCGCATCAACTATCTGATACAGACAGAGTATGAATCTCGAGACGTTTGGAGAAGAACTGCGGAGTCAGCGCGAGAGGAAACAGGTTTCGCTCGCATCGATCTCCCAAGCGACGCGCATCAGCGAAAAGATGCTCCAGGCGATCGAGTCGGGGAAGTTCTCCGTTCTCCCGCAGGCGTATATTCGTGCGTTTCTCCGTGCCTACGCAGGCACCATCGAACTCAACGGCGACGAGGTGCTCAGGCGTTACGACTCGGTCAATCAGGAAATTCGCGCCGCAGCTGAAGAATGGGTGAACCGCACGAAGCCGCACGTGCTGCGCGCAGAGCAAACTTCTACCGAAATCATACGGTCTCCAAGAGTATCCCCGTCGTCAATCGTTACAGCGGTGGTTATCCTTCTGGCTGTGGCGGCGGTGGTCTTCTACGCGAACCGGGAATCCGCCGTCCCGACGCAGGAACCCCTTTCAGGAATTCCATTTGACAAAGCGGTGCACGAGACAGAGGCGGCAGCCGCCCAGCCCCAGCAGACGCCTCAGCAGACGCCTCAGCAGACACCGCCGCAAACATCTCCGCAGACCTCTCAGCAGCTGCCTCCCCAACCAACTCCGCAGACGCCGATAGTCCGACCGTCAGCCGATAGTCTGCGACTGGAGATTACCACCAAAGATTCTGTGTGGGTCGCAATTGTGATCGACAATGTAAAACGCGGCCAGTATCTCTTTGCCCCGGGTCGAATACGCTCATGGGCTGCAAAGGAGCAGTTTTCAGTTTCGATGGGGAATGCAGGTGCGGCAACCTTCCGGCTCAATGGCTCGAATCTCGGAGCTCTTGGCAAGCGCGGCGCAGTTGCCAGAAATGTCCTCATCACCCAGTCCGGAATCCAGCCAATTCAATAACGCAATTGATTACATGGCTGTCAGTACGAGCATAGTCAAGCGCATGGAAGTACTCCGCTCACGTCTGCGGGAGCACGATTATCGGTACTACGTGCTGGCTCAGCCTGCGATATCAGACGGAGAGTACGACCAGCTCATGCGGGAGCTCTTGGATCTCGAGGCCGCGCACCCCGAGCTTACGGCTTCGGATTCCCCGACGCAGCGCGTCGGCGGGCAGCCCACGAAGGAATTCCGGACGGTCACGCATGATGTGCCGATGCTTTCCCTCTCAAATACCTACAGCGAAGAAGAAGTGAGGGACTATGACCGCCGTGTGCGCACATTGCTGGGAAACGAACCATTACGATATGTGTGTGAGTTGAAATTCGACGGCGTGGCGGTGAGTCTCCGCTACATCGAAGACGTGTTTGTGCTCGGTGCGACGCGGGGTGACGGCACACGGGGGGACGACATCACGCAAAATCTGAGGACGATTCGATCGATACCTCTGCGGTTGATGGGGAAGAAGAAGGGGTTGAGCGAGTTTGAGGTCCGCGGCGAAGTCTATATGAAGCGCGAAGATTTCCGGAAGATGAATGAGGACCGGGAGCTGGCGGGGGAAAAAACATTCATCAATCCCCGGAATTCAGCCGCAGGCACGCTGAAACTTCAAGATCCGAAAACTGTGGCGCGTCGCCCGCTGAATTTTGTCTCCTACTTCATCAGGAGTGAAGCGGCTTCCCTCTCGAGCCATTACGACAACCTCAAAGTACTGCATGAGTTTGGATTTCCGACGAGTGAACACACTCGCGTGAGCACGAACATCGAGGGAGTCATCGGATTCTGGAAGGAGTGGGAAAATCGCAGAGACAGCCTCCCGTACGACATCGATGGGGTTGTGGTGAAGGTTGATTCGCTGAAACAGCAGGAGCAGTTGGGGATGATCGCGAAGAGCCCGCGTTGGGCGATCGCGTTCAAATTTGCCGCCCGTCAGGGTACGACTATTCTGAGCGACATCACTCTGCAGGTCGGGAGGATTGGAACAATCACCCCCGTTGCGGAATTGGAACCGGTGTTTGTCGGCGGTTCCACGGTCTCAAGAGCAACGCTGCATAACGAAGACTATATCAGGGAACTCGACATCCGGCCCGGCGACACTGTTGTTGTCGAGAAGGGGGGAGATGTCATTCCCAAGGTGAGCTCTGTCGTCAAAGAGAAACGCCGCCGGGGGACAAAGCCATTCTCCATGCCTGCCAGGTGTCCTGCATGCGGCTCGCCCATAGCAAGGCCGGAAGGGGAGGCAAACTACTACTGCGAAAACAGCGAGTGTCCGGCCCAAATCAGGGCGCGTATTGAACATTTTGCCCATCGCGGCGCGATGGACATTGAAGGGTTAGGCGAGGCAATCGTCGATCAGCTTGTGAGCCTTGAATACGTTCACAACTATGCCGATGTGTACGAACTTCAACGAAGAAGAGGTGAACTCGAAAAACTCGAGCGATGGGGCAAAAAGAGCGTCGACAATCTTCTGAAGGCGATTGACGAAAGCAAGCAGCGGCCGTTTGCCCGGGTTCTCTTCGCGCTCGGCATCCGCCACGTGGGAACGAGCGTGGCGCAGCTTATTGTCCACCGGTTCCAATCGATGGATGCCTTGATGCAGGCCTCGTTCGAGGAGCTGCAGGGGGTTCAAGGTGTTGGACCCCGCATCGCAGAGAGCGTTCGCAGGTTTGTGGAAGACGCGCACAACGCGAAGATCATTGATCGGCTCAAGAAAGCGGGACTCCAGTTCGAAGAGAAGCGGCGACGCGGTGTGAAACAATCTGCGCTGACGGGAAAGACGGTGGTCTTGACCGGCACACTGTTGTCGTTCACG
The DNA here is from genome assembly GCA_026390595.1 of Ignavibacteriales bacterium. Lineage (NCBI taxonomy): Bacteria > Pseudomonadati > Ignavibacteriota > Ignavibacteria > Ignavibacteriales > Ignavibacteriales bacterium. The sequence goes on along the minus strand of JAPLFQ010000010.1, from coordinate 4,981 downwards.
CGTGAACAGGCGAAGCAGATGATTCAAGATGCGGGAGGACACGTGGCGGCGAGCGTGAGCAGCAAGACCGATTACGTTGTCGTGGGGGCGGACGCCGGGTCGAAACTGGACAAGGCGACGAAGTTAGGGATTCAGACCATCGGAGAGGAAGAATTTATCAGGTTCGTGAACAGCTAAGAGCGAAAGGCGACTGTACAACAACCGTGTGTTGGCATTGCGCTTCGCATCCGGTCGGCATCGTGTGAGTGGGGCGTGGCAGATCAGCACGGCAGAACGCTATGTTAGAAAAACTACGACTACAGATTGGAACATCGTACGCGCGGTTTCATTTTCGCACGGTGCGGGATCCGATTGTCCGGTTCACCGAAGCGATCTCCGAGGCGCGCAGACCTATCGTCTTTCTGCCCGAACTCTCCACCGAGGCCGCGGTCATCGAGGGAGTCTTGAAGTTTCTTGGCCAGCGATTTCACACGAGCAAGGTCATGCTCGTCGCGCGCAAGGACATCGTTCCGTATCTGCCGGACCTGCGCGGGTTCAACGTTCTCACATTCAGCGCTGAAGAACTCAATGCGTGGTACGTGCCGCGCTCTGATTTGCTTCGAAAGATGAAAAAGAGTACATTCGATCTGGCGTTAGACCTGAATATCCGCTTCGCACTGCCAAGCTCATTTCTGTGTCGCGCCTCGCAAGCGCCGCTGCGCATCGGATTTGTCAAGCAGGACGCCGACAAGTTCTATAACTTCCAGGTTCAGACTGGGCCTTCGAACAATCTCACTCAAGTATACTCTCAGCTGTTGAAGTGCATTGAAATGTTCTAGCCGGATCGGACTGCTGCAACGAGGGTCGGTCAGGGGCACGCGGTGGCAAGAGGAGGAAGTCATGCAATTTGAAGTGAAGAAGAATGGTGAAGCGACGATTCTGAAGATCAAGGAACGCAAGCTTGATGCGAGTGTTTCCCCTGAACTGAAGGGAGAGTTCCTTGTCCTCTGCAATCGCCAGACGAAGAACCTTGTCATTGACCTGAGCGATGTGGAGTTCTGCGACAGTAGCGGTCTGAGCGCCCTGCTCATCGCCGAACGCAAGATGAGGGAGAACGGAGGAGTTGTAAAACTCGCCGGGCTCCAGAAGAAAGTACTTGCACTCATTCGCATTTCCCGCCTTGACCGAGCTTTCCGCATCCATGACACGGTAGCGAAGGCGCTCCGGGCCTGACGTAGCTCCCGGAAATTTGTCCGCAACGATCGCTTCAACGGCAATCGAATTTCCATCGTACCAGCAAGGAGTCTCCCGTGGGCTTCCAAACGCTCGATTACGTTATCCTCGTACTCTATCTGATCGGTATTGCCGTGCTGGGAATTGTGCGGGGAGGGAAACAAGCCTCAACACGCGACTATTTCCTCGGCAGAGATGCGATACCCTGGTGGGTTGTCTGTTTCTCCATCGTTGCGGCAGAAACAAGCACGCTCACGTTCATCAGCATTCCCGGCCTTGCGTATCTTGGCAACCTGAACTTTCTGCAGGTGACGATAGGATATCTGCTGGGACGAATCGTCATCAGTTTCATATTTCTGCCCGCATATTACAAAGGCGAACTCTCAACTGCCTACGCGTTTCTCGAGCGCCGGTTTGGCATGAAAACGCGGAGTTTCGCGTCATTTGTCTTTCTCTTCACCCGGCTCGCAGCGGAAGGCGTTCGCCTCTTCGCATCGGCGATCCCGCTGAAATTCATTCTCAACATCAACTACCCGACAGCGATCGCGATCATCGCCGCCGTTGCACTTCTCTATACCTATATCGGCGGAGTACGGGGGGTTCTTTGGGTCGACGCCCTCCAGATGGTCATCTATCTCGGCGGAGCGATTCTCTCAGCGATCCTCCTTGTTTCCTCGTTTGACGGTGGATGGGCCGCGATCACGCAAAAAGCCATGGAGGCCGGAAAGTTCACCATTTTCAATCTGGGTTTTGGCGACAACTTCTGGGGCTCGCCGTACACTCTCTTCGGCGGATTGATCGGCGGTGCCTTCCTCTCGATGGCATCGCATGGAACCGATCATCTGATCGTGCAACGCGTCCTGACGACAAAATCCCTCCAGGCCAGCCGCAAGGCGATGATTGGCAGCGGCATCATCGTCATTTTCCAGTTTGCCCTCTTCCTGGTTGTCGGCCTGCTTCTGTACGGACACTACGACGGTGCAACACTTGCGCAGATGGGACTTACACGCGCGGACGAAATCTTTCCCCGGTTCATCACGCAGAGTCTTCCGTCGGGCGTCGCTGGGTTCGTGATCGCGGGCCTCACCGCTGTGGCTCTTTCAACGCTGGCAGGCTCTCTGACTTCCATGGCATCGTCGACCGTGCTCGACCTCTACAAACCGTACTTTGGTAAGAACGTCTCTCCGGAAAAAGAGCTGAAACTCTCCCGCTTGGTGACCGTCGGATGGGCTGTGCTCCTCGTTGGATCGGCGCTCTTTTTCATGAACACGACTCAAACGGTCGTCGAACTCGCCCTGAGCATTGCTTCGTTCACATACGGGGGACTTCTGGGAACATTCCTCCTCGGCGTGCTGTTCAAAAAGCCGACACAGGAAGATGCCCTTGCAGGATTCGTCGCCGGCATCTTCATCATGATTACGGTTATCTCGTTGAAACTCGTTGCGTGGACCTGGTTCACATTCGTCGGTGTTGCCGCAACGCTCATCGTGGGAAACGTGTTGAGTGCCCTCAGCAAGCGGTCGACAGACTAGAGGCGCGTATCGTGTAAGGAGTGAACATCGGCATGAAGAAGAAGACGCACACACGCGTGCGGTCATTGTCCGATGGGGAACACCTCGCGTTGGACAGCGAGATCCGGCAATATTTCGATTTTCTGCGCCTCGAGAAAGGCGTCACGCCCCATACCTTCCACTCCTACCAGTTCGACCTCGCGAAATATCGCACATTCCTGGCCGGCAAGGATGTCCCGACGGGGCAAAAAGTCTCAGAAGAGATTATCGCCGGCTTTCTGAGAGAGCTTGCGAAGAATAACCTCTCTCCACGCAGCGTTGCAAGGATTCTCTCCGCAGTCCGCGGATTTCATCGCTTTCTCGTCGGCGAAGGGATGCATGATGACGATCCGACGGAAAACATCGACACTCCGAAACGGTCGAAGAATCTCCCGGGAGTTCTCTCTGTTGCCGAGGTGGATACGGTGCTGAAGCAGCCTGATATTCGCCAGCCGCTTGGCTTGCGCGATCGGGCAATCCTCGAGGTCCTGTACGCAACGGGTGTAAGAGTATCCGAACTGACCGGGCTCAAGCAGTCCGACCTCATGTTCGATTCGGAACTTGTCCTTGTGTTCGGCAAGGGCTCCAAGGAGCGGCTGGTACCGATAGGGGAATCGGCGATGGACTGGGTTGCCCGTTATCAACGGGAGGTGCGGCTGCATCTTGCGAGACCGGGGAAGTCTCAGGATATTCTCTTCCTGAATTTCCGAGGCGGGAAACTCTCACGTGCCGCAATCCGGGACATGGTTGTGAAATACGGAAGGGGGGCCGGCATCAAGAAAGATATCCACCCACACACATTTCGCCACTCGTTTGCCACGCATCTGCTCGAAGGCGGTGCAGATCTACGTGCAGTACAGGAAATGCTCGGTCACGCCGACATTTCTACCACTCAAATTTACACCCATATCGATCGCGAATACCTCAAGGAAGTCCACCGCACGTTTCACCCACGCGCCTGACCGTCCAACCAAACGAAACCGTTGTCCTTCGGATCGCAGACCCGACGCAATGTTCAACTCCTGGTAGTTCAGTACGATGGGACTGGCGTCCCGTTGGACGATTGCAGACACTTGCCAGTCGATCGCAGATCCGACTCAATGTTCAACTTTCGTAGATCAGCACGACTCGACCAGCGTCCGGTCGGACGATTGGAGGCACTTATCAGCCGGATCGCAGACCCGACTCAATGTTCAACTCTCGCAAATCAGTCGGACGGGACTGGCGTCCCGTCGGAGGATTGGAAGCACCAACTGCACTGATTGGCGTTACCGTCTGATAAATGCGATCAACGAGCCGACGATGAAGTACAGAAGGTAGGCGAGCGAGGCTATCAATCCCCCTTGTAATCCCCCCATCACGATCGGACCAAATCGAGCCGGCCGTTCAAGAACGCGAAATGAATCAACGGCCTGGTCGAATGCGCGCTTGTAGTCGCGGTCCTGCTTCGCATCTGACGTGCATGTGATGATGTATGCGCGTTTCTTTCCAGGTACAAGGGTTTGGGTCATTTTCAGATCGAACGATGCCCAATGGGCGGGAGCATCTTCGGTGTACCTCGGCCAACCGGGGATCGATTCGTTGACAGACACCTTTGCATCTGCAACTTTGATTTTCAGAGTGCCGCTGCTGCTGAATTGCGCACATGTCAGTTCGTCAACCGTGATGAGTTCGGATTTCTCCAACTTGTACGAAGCCAGTAACCTCTTGAACTCAGTTGACAATACCCGGGCCCCCTCTTCAAGCTGTTTTTCATCCAGCTCGGGCACTTCAGTCTGCATCACGACGACATTGATGTTGGGAGAGAAGTTTGGTTCCTCGAGCAGCTTGATGAATCCAACCTCAATCCGGCGATTAGAGAGGCCATCCTGCAGGCTTTTCGGAAGTCTGTTACCCAGTTGCTGCAGCATTTCCTGGTAATTGTCGGGGCTCAGTGCCACCCAACCCGGAGGAGCTTCCATTGCAAATTGATGTTTCGCGTTGACGTACGAGTTTTCGGAAACGGCGAGTCCCGCCGGAGTCCAGAGCCACCACAGTGCGGCAGCCAGGAGTGTTGCACCGGCGAGTGCGCCGAGGAATGCAGCGATCGATGGTCCGGACGTCACAGACTCCAAAGATGGTACAGCCGCGATCGTTGGTGTCGGTCCTGTCCGTTGAGCAATGGGAAAAATGAACCGGCACTTCTGGCACTGAGAAAATACATCAGGTTGTTCGTGGCC